>NZ_CAJWRQ010000010.1 GCF_913046405.1 uncultured Christiangramia sp. | reverse complement strand
TAGATAAAAGTTAAACCCCTTTATTTAGAACTTACACACTTTACGGGATAGTGTCCCTTTTTTTATGATCAATTTTCTGAAAGTTCTTCCTGATTTCTAAATACCAGTTCTTCATTGAATTCATCCAGAAGAATGATACTGTCTGTGCTAATACTGCCAGACAGGATTTCCTTGGAGAGCTTGTTTAGCACTTCTCTCTGTACTACTCTTTTCACGGGTCTGGCTCCAAATTGTGGATCGAAACCTTTCGCAGCAAGATAATCAAGTGCTTCATCTGTAGCATCCAGCACTATATGCTGTTTCGCGAGCATTTTCTTAACACCCTTCAATTGCAAGCCTACAATTTGCCTGATGTCTTTTCGGGTAAGCGGACTAAACATTACTATATCGTCGATCCTGTTCAAAAATTCCGGTCTTACCGTTTGCTTCAGCAATCCAAGTACATCCACTTTCGCAGATTCCATCGCTGCATCCACATCCTTGATCGCTTCAAATCTCTCTTGGATAATCTGGCTTCCCATATTGGATGTCATCACAATGATGGTGTTTTTAAAATCTGCTACACGACCTTTGTTGTCTGTAAGTCTACCTTCATCTAGAACCTGAAGTAGAATGTTAAAAGTATCCGGATGAGCTTTTTCGATCTCATCTAATAAAACTACAGAATAAGGTTTTCTACGCACTGCTTCAGTAAGTTGGCCACCTTCATCATATCCTACATATCCAGGAGGTGCCCCAACTAATCTACTAACCGAGTGTCTTTCCTGGTATTCACTCATGTCGATTCTGGTCATCGCAGATTCGTCGTCGAACAAATATTCTGCAAGCGCCTTGGCTAGCTCTGTTTTCCCAACTCCGGTTGTTCCCAGGAACAGGAATGATCCAATGGGTCTATTTTGATCCTGAAGTCCGGCACGACTACGACGAACTGCATCACTAACGGCGATGATCGCTTCATCCTGTCCAACCACACGTTTGTGCAGATCATCTTCTAATTTGAGCAATTTCTCACGATCGCTCTGAAGCATTTTAGTCACCGGTATACCGGTCCATTTGGCAACTACTTCCGCGATATCTTCATTGGAAACTTCTTCCTGGATTAATGATTTTTCATTCTGATTCTCGGCAACGTTCTGTTGTAGCTTTTCGAGCTTCTCCTGCGCTTCCTTGATCTTTCCGTAGCGAATCTCAGCTACTTTACCGTAATCACCTTCGCGCTCAGCTTTTTCAGCTTCCAGCTTGAAATTTTCAATATCAGATTTTAGTGTTTGAATATTGTCCACTATATCTTTCTCGCTCATCCATCTGGCGTGAAGATCATTTCTTTCTTCTTTAAGATTCGCGAGATCTGCTCGTAGCGTTTTGAGTTTTACTTCATCTTTCTCACGCTTAATTGCCTCGATCTCGATCTCCAGCTGCATGATCTTTCTATCCAGCACATCAAGTTCTTCCGGCTTGGAGTTGATCTCCATACGTAATTTAGAAGCAGCTTCATCCATCAGGTCGATAGCCTTGTCTGGAAGGAATCTGTTCGTGATATAACGCTGTGATAATTCTACTGCAGCGATGATCGCTTCATCCTTGATTCGTACTTTATGATGTGTCTCGTATTTTTCCTTGATCCCACGTAATATGGAAATCGCACTTTCAATATCCGGCTCTTCTACGTATACCTTTTGAAATCTTCGTTCCAGCGCTTTGTCTTTCTCGAAGTATTTCTGGTATTCATCAAGTGTAGTAGCACCAATGGCTCTCAACTCACCTCTAGCAAGAGCCGGTTTAAGAATGTTGGCAGCATCCATGGCGCCCTGACCACCGCCGGCACCAACAAGCGTATGAATTTCATCAATAAATAACACTATGTTACCATCGCTGGAAGTCACTTCTTTTATAACCGCTTTAAGTCGTTCCTCAAATTCCCCCTTGTACTTTGCACCAGCAATAAGGGCTCCCATATCAAGGGAGTAAATGAGTTTGTTTTTTAGGTTTTCTGGGACATCACCGTCTACGATTCTATGCGCAAGTCCTTCTGCTATCGCTGTTTTTCCAGTTCCAGGTTCCCCAACCAGCATTGGATTGTTCTTTGTTCTTCGAGATAGGATCTGTAGAATTCTACGAATTTCCTCGTCCCGACCAATCACAGGATCCAGCTTTCCTTCCTCAGCAAATTTGTTGAGGTTTCTTGCGTACTTATCTAAAGATTGATAGGTTTCTTCAGCACTTTGAGAGGTTACTTTGTCGCCCTGTCTTAGTTCAGCGATTGCAGCTTTCAAGCCTTTCTCGGTCGCTCCCTGATCTTTCAGCATTTGAGCAACTTTGCTGGAAGATTTGAAGATAGCAAGGATCAAATGCTCAATAGAGACATATTCATCTTCCATTTTCTTAGCAATGCTGGTAGCTTCATTCACAGTCTTTCCAGCATCCCTGGATAGCATGATGTCTCCGCCACTTACCTTCGGAAAGCTCTCCAGACTCTTATCCAGTATCTGCCCGAAAAGAGAAATATTAATATTTAATTTTTTCAGTAAAAAAGGAGTCACATTTTCGTCGACCATAGTGATCGCTTTAAAAATGTGCTCATTTTCTATCTGTTGGTGGCCCATTTCCTGAGCAAGCTGCTGAGCTTGCTGGATAGCCTCCTGTGATTTTATAGTAAAATTATTAAAGTTCATCTTAAATGTTTTTCAGAGTAGGTCAATCAATATACCAAATTCAAAAACCGACATTAAGGCAGGTTCAACGAGAATATTAACGACAAAAAGGCAGTTTTACTGAAGTAAAATTAACCTGAATTTGATTTTATTAAATTTAGATAGATTTACTTTTGTAAAAAAGAAGATTATGGGATTATTCGATAAAGTATTTGGCGGAGAAAAAGGTACTTCTGAAAAGAAAGAAAACAAGATACCATGGAATCCTCTTACCGAAATTTCTCAACTGGATGAGTTAGAAAAACTATCAGAAGGTAAAACGGTTGCTATTTTCAAGCATTCTACAACTTGCGGGATTAGCAGGATGGTATTAAAGAACTTTGAAGCAGACTATGAGCAACAATTAAATGACTCTGTGGATCTTTATTTTCTTGACTTGAAAGCTCACCGGGATATTTCTAATGGAATCGCAGATAAATTTTCTGTTAGACATGAGAGTCCTCAAATGGTGGTATTAAAGAACAGGGAAGTTGTACATCATTCTTCTCACCAGGCAATATCAGCAGATAAATTAAAAGAACTGGCTTAGTAGCGAGTTGCTTTAAAATTAAAAAGCCCGAAGATAATTCTTCGGGCTTTTCTTATGATATAAAACTTTATCCTATTTTTTCTTTGGTTCGTAAACCGGCAATAGTTTACTGCGAACTTCGCCAAAACCAATTCTGGAGGTTTCGTTCTGGCAATATCCTCGCATGATCACTGTATCATGATCTTCTACAAATTTACGTTCTGAACCATCTTTTAGTTTGATAGGTTTACTACCACTCCAGGAAAGTTCCAGCATAGAGCCGAAAGAATCTTCAGAAGCTCCAGAAATAGTTCCGGAAGCCATCATATCACCGGAATTCACGGGGCATCCATTTACGGTGTGATGCGCCAGTTGCTGACTCATATTCCAGTATAAATACTTAAAGTTTGATTTTGACAGAGAATTCTCCTCGCCACCTTCAGGTTGCAGGGAAACTTCAAGATTAATATCAAAACTCTTTTCTCCGGAGTATTTTAAATATGGTAATAATTCTTTTTCAGGTTCCGGGCTCGCCGTTCTAAATGGCTCTAAAGCGTCCATAGTAACGATCCATGGTGAAATGGAAGATGCAAAATTCTTAGCAAGAAAAGGTCCTAGTGGAACATATTCCCACTTCTGGATGTCTCTGGCGCTCCAGTCGTTGAATAGTACCATCCCAAAAATATATTCTTCAGCTTCATCCACGGGAATTGGTTCTCCCAGGTGATTTGCATCTGTGGTAATAAAAGCCATTTCCAATTCGAAATCCACTCGTTGTGATGGACCAAATACAGGTTCGTCTGAATCTGCTGGTTTTGTTTGGCCCTGTGGTCTATGTACAGGAATTTCCGAAGGAATAATAGAAGAACTTCTTCCATGATATCCAACGGGAATATGCAGCCAGTTTGGAAGCAATGCATTGTCTGGATCACGGAACATTGTACCAATATTGGTCGCATGTTCTTTAGAGCTGTAGAAATCGGTGTAATCACCTACCTGTACAGGCATTTGCATTTCAATTTCATCCAGTGTGAATAGAACAGTATTTCTGTGGTCCTGGTTATCCTTCAGCTTAGCATTATCAGCGTCGAAAATATCAGCAATTCGGTTTCTAACCAGTCTCCAGGTTTTCTTTCCGTCAGAAATAAAATCGTTTAGAGTATCTTGCAGGAATATATCGTCTGTCAACGGTATACCTTCAAAATATCCCAGTTGATGCAGAGCACCAAGGTCTATAGCGTAATCACCAATTCTGGTTCCAATGGTAATGATATCATCACGAGTAAGGAACACTCCAAACGGAATATTTTGAATAGGGAAATCGGTATCGCCAGGAATATCCAACCAGGTTTTTCTATTTGGATCATTAGCGGTAATTGACATAAAAAATGTTGGTTTTTTGTTAAAATCTAGTTGTCTCAAATATATTATTTTCCTGTAATTAACCGAATGTATTTCTTACTTTTACCGAATATTTAACTTAAAAATTTGTGATGCAAAAAGACACCCAGATATTTGATTTAATTGCGAAGGAAAAAGATCGCCAGTTGAATGGTTTGGAACTAATTGCGAGTGAAAATTTTGTAAGTGACGCCGTGTTGGAAGCAGCAGGATCTGTACTTACAAATAAGTATGCTGAAGGCTATCCAGGTAAAAGATATTATGGCGGCTGTGAAATCGTAGATCAGGTAGAGCAACTTGCTATCGACAGATTAAAAGAATTGTTCAATGCTGAATATGCTAACGTGCAACCGCATTCTGGTTCCCAGGCAAATACAGCAGTATTCCATGCCTGTTTAAAACCAGGAGATAAGTTTCTTGGTTTTGACCTTTCACATGGTGGGCATTTAACGCATGGTTCTCCGGTTAATTTCTCCGGAAAATTATATGATCCTGTATTTTACGGGGTTGATAAGGAAACCGGGTTGATCGATTATGACGCAGTTGCTGAAATTGCAAAGAAGGAGAAGCCAAAAATGATCATTGCCGGAGCATCTGCTTACAGTCGTGAAATAGATTATAAGAGATTCAGGGAAATAGCTGATAGTGTTGACGCAATTCTACTTGCTGATATCGCGCACCCGGCAGGATTAATTGCCAAAGGTTTGATCTCAGACCCTATAGAGCATTGTCATATTGTAACTTCAACTACACATAAGACGCTTCGTGGTCCCCGTGGTGGAATCATCATGATGGGGAAGGATTTCGACAATCCTTTTGGAGAGAAGCTTAAAAATGGAAATCTAAAGAAAATGTCGGCTTTACTAAATTCGGGGATCTTTCCAGGAAACCAGGGTGGGCCTTTAGAGCATATCATTGCTGCAAAAGCGATCGCTTTTGGAGAAGCTCTTACAGATGAATTTCTTCATTATACAGTGCAGGTAAAGAAAAATGCAAAAGAGCTGGCTAAAGCTTTCGTGGATAAGGATTACCAGGTAATTTCTGGAGGGACAGATAATCATATGATGCTTATCGATCTTAGAAATAAAGGTGTAAGTGGTAAGGAAGCAGAAGAGGCGCTTAGTAAAGCAGATATTACCGTGAATAAGAACATGGTGCCTTTCGATGATAAATCACCATTTGTAACCTCAGGAATTCGAATTGGAACTCCGGCAGTGACCACACGTGGTCTTGTAGAGCAGGATATGCTAAAAATCGTTGAGTTTATCGATAGAGTCATCACTAATATTGAGAGTGATGAAGAATTGGCTAAAGTTAAAAGCGAAGTGAATACAATGATGAAAGATCTTCCATTATTTAAAATGTAAGACCTTTTGGATTTAGATAATAAAAGCCATTCGAAAGAATGGCTTTTTAATTTATAGAAAATATATAGCGATTCACATAAGCAGTACAATGATCGCAGGTATATTTTTACTGAAAGGATCGCTTATCTTAAGGTGCATGATGATTGCCCCCAGCATCATAACAGCTAGCCCGATCGCTGCAGGATCCACCAGGTATTCCAGCCAGATTCCGGCAAGTAGGGCAATGGCCAGAGCTACTTTGATAAAGCCTACGATGTAAACCATTATTTCGGGCAGGCCATAAGCCTGAAATTCTTCCTTCATATTACCGGCGTTACCCCCTCTATAGCTGGTTTTACTATTAAATCGAAGTAACCAGACATTAAGAATTCCAAGTCCAACGATTACCTGCAATATTATTTTGACGATCTCCATGATATTATTTTTCAGCAATAAAGAGATGTTTGTTAATAAACAGAAAAGATTAGACAAAGTTTAAGAAGTTTGAAAGTCAAATGAAAAGAAAATTAACCTTTTCTCAGTATTTACTGGAATATCTCCTTGAGCTCATCAGAAATGCGCTGCGGTTTCTTTGTTTTTTGATCTAGCAGGCACCAGGTAGTTTTAGCCTTCGCCAGCAGTTTCCCGGAATTATTATTCTTAATCGCCACTTCCCGCACTGATGTCACATGCGTAGTATCGATAATCCTTGTCTCTAGCAGGATTTCATCATTTAGAAGAGCTTCCATTTTGTAATCGATCTCATGTCTTACCACAACCCATGCAAAGCCTACTTTCTGCTCTTCGGAAGCTCTGGTTTCCCAGTGCTCCTGTGCTATATCCTGTATCCATTGCACATAACGCACGTTGTTGACATGCTGCTGATCGTCCAGATCATCTTCTGAAACAGTAAGGTATTTTTTATATACTTCGGAGTTTACAGACATTATTTCTCCATGATTTTTACCTCAAATAGTGTGTCCCATTTTTTACCGGTAACATACAGTTTTCCAGTCGCAGCATTGTAGGCGATCCCGTTAAGAACATCATTATTTGGATCTAAAGAATCTTTGTTACCCAGTTTATCCTGTAGTCCTTTAAAATTGATAATTCCTTCAATGGTGCCATTTTCAGGATTGATCATCGCAACACTGGGAAATTGATAAGTGTTTGCGTAGATAAGTCCATCCACCCATTCCAGCTCATTAAATTTTGATTTAATAGCAGTATTGGTAGTTGGCTGTATAAAGCTTTTTTCAGCCAAAGTTTCAGGATCAAGGATCCAGATCTTCTCAGACCCATCACTTTTATATATTTTCTCCTCGTTGTTACATAAACCCCATCCTTCCTTACTGGAATTGTACGCAAATGTGCCTTGCCTTTCAAAAGTTTTTGGATCATAGATAAATCCCTGACCTTCTTGCCAGGTTAATAGTAATAAACGGTCGTCTAAAATTGTGATTCCTTCAGCGAAATATTCATCTTCCAGGCTTATCTCTTTGTACACTTCGCCAGTTTCCAATTTGGTTTTGCGCAATTTTGATTTGCCGTATTGTCCAATGCTTTCGTAAAGAGTATCGTTATGAAACTCAAGTCCCTGTGTGTATGCATCAGTTTGATGTGGATACGTATTAACTATCTCGTAGGTATAAACTTTTGGAGCTTTTGCACTCATTATTCTTATCGACTTCTGAAGAGTATCCTTTGTGGAATCATAATATACTACTGCAATGAGTTCCTGGTTTCCCAGTAAAACTGAGTTTAGTTCAATGGACAGATCTGAAGTGTTGCCAGATGCAAGACGCATTGTACCTATAAAATAAGCGACCGAATCAAAATTCTTGTTTTCCTTACTAGATATACTAGCTTTCAGAATTTCGTTCTGGCTGAATTCCTTTTTCTTTTCAGAAATATTCAGAGAAAAGTCAGATTTTTTATTTCCGTTATTGCTTCCGCAGGAAAAAATAAATATGCTTAAAATAAAGAGTAACAGGAAGTTAAATTTTTTCATGTCAAAATAGGCTTGAATACTGAGCTAAATTAACCAATTCAGGATAAAAAAAGCTTGCGAAAAGTTACAAAGATTGTATATTTGCACCGGCAAGTCCCACACAACCAGCTCCTGCTGAATCCCCCAGGGCGGGAACGCAGCAAGGGTAGGCGGTCGTAGCGGTGTGATGTGGGTCGCTTGCCATTTTTTGTTTCTACAAAGTCCTAAAATTTATTGCATATTTTTGCGGTATGAAAAAGGGGAATTCTTCAGAAAAAATCGTTCTTATTACCGGCGCTTCCTCAGGAATTGGTATGTCGATAGCAAATTATCTTAGTCGGCACCATTTTAAAGTTTATGGAACCTCACGTTCGCCTCAGAAGTCTGATGGTGAGCTCTTTACATTTTTACAGTTAGACGTAACCAGGGAAGATACTATTAAGCTGGCTGTTGAAGATATTATCGCCAGAGAAGGTAGGTTGGATATTTTGATTAATAATGCAGGAGTCGGTATTACCGGCCCTCTAGAAGAAACTCCGGAAGAAGAGATCAAGAAGGCTTTTGAGACCAATTACTACGGTCCGCTTAGAATGATTAAAAACGTGTTGCCTTATATGCGTGATCGTAAATCTGGTCTTATCATTAATGTCACCAGTATTGCTGGTTATATGGGCTTACCATATCGTGGAATATATTCTGCAACTAAAAGTGCTCTGGAAATTACTGCTGAAGCTTACCGTATGGAAATCGCTCAGTTCGGAATTACAATGACCAATGTAGCTCCTGGTGATTTTGCTACTAATATCGCTTCTGGAAGATACCATGCTCCCGTTTTACCAACTTCACCTTATAAGAAAGTATATGGCGAAACACTGGATCTTATGAATCAACATGTTAGTGCAGGGCTGGATCCGGAACTAATGGCAAAGGCAATCTTAAAAATTATTAAGGATCCAGAGCCAAAAGTGCACTATCGGGTAGGAGAAATGTTGCAAAAAGTGTCTATCATGCTAAAGGCGTTACTGCCAGACAAACTTTACGAGAAAATGCTTATGAAGCATTATAAATTGTAATTTTGAGGAGCTTTTAAAAATTAAACAACACAATTAATTCTATACAACTATGAAATTTTTTATTGATACAGCGAATCTGGATCAAATCAAAGAAGCGCAGGCTTTAGGTGTGCTGGATGGTGTAACTACCAATCCTTCGCTTATGGCTAAGGAAGGCATTACCGGGAAGGACAATATTATCGAGCATTACAAAAAGATTTGTGAGCTAGTAGATGGTGATGTAAGTGCAGAAGTAATTTCAACCGATCTTGATGGAATGATCAGGGAAGGTGAGGAGTTGGCAAAACTGCACGACCAAATCGTGGTTAAGATTCCAATGATCAAAGAAGGTGTAAAAGCATTGAAATACTTTAGTGACCAAGGAATTAAGACAAATTGTACGCTAGTATTTTCAGCTGGGCAGGCACTTTTAGCTGCAAAAGCTGGAGCTACCTACGTTTCACCCTTTATTGGAAGACTTGATGATATCTCAACAGATGGTTTGAACCTTATTGCAGACATCAGACTTATATATGATAATTATGGATTTGAAACACAGATCCTGGCAGCTTCAGTTAGACATACAATGCATGTACTAGAATGTGCGAAAATTGGAGCAGACGTTATGACTGGACCAATTTCTTCTATTGAAGGTTTATTAAAGCATCCTTTAACCGACATTGGTCTTGAGAAATTTCTTGCAGATTATAACAAGGGAAATAAGTAAGACTAAATAAAATCTTACAAAGGGCTACCGTGAGGTGGCCTTTTTTATTTGGCAATAAATTTTTCTAATTCCTCTTCAAAATCGGTATTGCCAAACTGAATATCGCCTTTAACAATGATAGCATCTTTATTCAGGAAGAATAGTTTATTTAGATATCTACGATAGGAATCTTTGGTAATCTGTCTTCGCGCTATCTGATATTCAAACGATTTATCGTATCCGAAAGTCTCCAATGTCCTAAGCCATTCTTCACGCTCGTTAATGTCTACATTGACACCTATAAAGTCCACTTGCGGATACTTATCTCTTAGCGAACTAATAATATTATGTTGCCAGCGATGATGCGCAGGAGCATAAAGAGACCATGCATAGGTGACCGTTGGTCCGTTGATAATTTCACCATATTCTAACTCTTTTCCTGAAGTGTTCATAGCCCAAAGATCAGCAAGAGATTGACCATTTAAATAAACTTTTTGAATTTCAGCAAGGTCACGAGCTTCGTCTATATGCGTGTATTCGATATCTTTTAATAACTGTAATATAGAATCTATTCTGCTAACTTTTTCAGCATTAACGATCGCCAGCGTAGCAAGTCTGTCTAAAAATTCATTTTTCAGCGATTCAATATTAGAAAGTGAATCAATCAAGATCATTCTTCTTTCAATATTCTTATAGGAATTGATATTATAGCAATCTTTATGCTCATTATGCGATCTGGTGCAGTATTCGATCGCTTTGGATCTCAGGTAATCATCAATAAAATTTGTATACACGTAATAGTCCTGAAGTTCGCGATTATTGAAATCTATCTCCTTACGGTAATTATTAAAATCTTCTGGAATCTGATCCCTAAAATCTTTGCGGTATTTATTAATAAGAAACGTGTATCGTTCTCTTAGATCAAAATATTCATAATCTATACTCGCGTGAGCGATCTCTAGAAAATCTTCGGAAAATTCCCTGTCTTCAGAAAGAGTCTCCAGCTTATCGATTCGTTGTTGTCTTATTGAGTCTGTGATTCGTGCAAATTCTGAAGGAGCTATCTGATAATAAGTAAGAATAAGGTCATTATTCTGCTCATTTTTAAGAAACATGTCGAGAAGAAAATTGCTTTTTTCAGCGCCGGCACCGCTAAAATTCAAAGACTCATCAAAGGAAAGTGTATTCAGGTAGATAAGAACACTGTCGCCAGGCTCCATATACATGATCTGGCTTTCAGGCGGGTGGTTAAAAGTGTAAATTCCAGCTTCCAGTTTAGGGTAGTTCTTTCCAAACTGGTTCTTCGCATCCAGGAATAAGGTATCAATGATCTCATTCTCTTTTGAGATCACTACAAAATCAGTTTCCGGATTGTTAATCTGGCCTCCTAGGTAGATCGTACCATCCTCCTTGGAATCGCCTGTACATCCACTGAAAATGAGTGCGCAACAAAGCGAAAGAAAATAACAGTATTTCATTATGGGTATTGGTATGAAGCTTTTCGGTCACTTCATTTTTAACAAATATATTCGGTGCACCTGCGGAGCGGTGTTAAGTGTGCGTTAAAACGTATTTTTAAAACGTTAATCTTTCTTAGTAAGCATCATAATAGCTACTTTTGCAAAAAATTAATTTTTATAGTTTATGCTTTCAGTATCAAACCTTTCTGTACAGTTTGGAAAAAGAGTTTTGTTTGACGAGGTGAATACTACATTCACCCAGGGAAACTGCTACGGAATCATTGGTGCCAACGGTGCCGGTAAATCTACTTTCTTAAAGATATTATCTGGTAAATCTGAACCTACTTCCGGTCATGTTCATCTTGAACCAGGAAAGAGAATGTCTGTTCTGGAACAAAATCACAACGTATACGATGATTACCCGGTGCTGGAAACAGTAATGCGAGGTAACAAGCCTCTTTTTGCAGTAAAAACTGAAATGGATGCTTTATATGCCGATTATTCTGATGAAAATGCAGATAGAATTGGTGAATTACAGGTTTCTTTTGAAGAAATGGATGGATGGAATGCTGAAAGTAATGCGGCTTCCATGCTATCAAATCTTGGGATCAAGACAGAGATGCATTATGCACAAATGAAAGATCTTGATGGGACACAAAAGGTACGTGTGCTTTTAGCGCAGGCACTTTTTGGAAGTCCTGATGTGTTGATCATGGATGAGCCGACAAACGACCTGGATTATGAAACGATCACATGGTTGGAAAACTTTCTTGCAAATTATGACAATACGGTGATCGTGGTTTCTCACGACCGTCACTTCCTTGATTCCGTTTGTACGCATATTTCTGATATTGACTTCGGAAAAATTAATCACTTCTCAGGAAACTATACTTTCTGGTACGAGTCTTCCCAACTTGCAGCAAGACAGAGAGCACAGCAGAATAAAAAATCTGAAGAAAAGAAGAAGGAACTTCAGGAGTTTATTCAGCGATTTTCTGCCAACGTGGCGAAGAGTAAGCAGGCGACTTCCAGAAAGAAAATGATCGACAAGCTTAATATCGATGAGATCAAACCTTCCAGTAGAAGATATCCTGCTATCATTTTCGAAAGAGAGCGTGAAGCTGGAGATCAAATCCTGAATATTGAAGGTTTGGAAGCTAGTCTTGAAGGAGAAACTCTTTTCAAAAATATTAATATCAACCTTGCCAAAGGAGATAAAGTGGTAGTGTACTCTAAAGACTCCAGAGCCACTTCAGCTTTCTATGAGATCATCAACGGCAAACAGGATGCTGTTGCAGGGAAATTTCAATGGGGTGTGACCACTTCTCAAAGTTATTTGCCAGCAGATAACTCAGAGTATTTTGAGTCAGATCTAACATTGGTAGACTGGTTAAGGCAATGGGTGAAAACAGAAGAAGAGCGTGAAGAGGTTTACATTCGTGGATTCCTTGGAAAGATGTTGTTTAGTGGTGAAGAAGCCCTGAAAACCTGTAAAGTTCTTTCTGGAGGAGAAAAAGTAAGATGTATGCTAAGTAGGATGATGATGATAAGAGCGAACGTTCTAATGCTGGATGAACCTACTAACCACCTTGACCTGGAATCTATTACTGCTTTTAATAATTCGCTTAAGAACTTTAAAGGTACAGTGATGTTTACAACACACGATCATGAATTTGCCCAAACGCTTGCAAACCGTGTGATCGAATTGACTCCTGGAGGAGTGATAGACAGGTATCTTAGTTTTGATGAATATATGAACGACAAAACTATTAAAGAACAACGAGAGAAAATGTATGCGGTAAAAGCCTAGTACATTCGAATAAATAGAATAAGCCTGAAGAAATCCTTCAGGCTTTTTTATTTGGGCTAAAACAAAATTAAAACATTCCGCCACCGTCATTATCCTTATCCCGGTCCTTACGCTGGAGACTACGGTTCTTTCCACCGCCAAATCTATAAGAAACTCCAAGGTACACGGTTTGAGTTTCTCCTTTAAATCGTCCAACCTGATCAAAAGGTCTTCCGGCCAGGATATTGAATTCCTGAGTGTCAAAAACATCATTAAAATTAAGACTTACAGTTGCGCGGTTATCCTCGAGGAAGCTGTACCGTGCTCCAAGATTTATAAAATACATATGATCAATGTCGTATTGGAGTGATTTCATTTTGCTTCTGTAAAAACCAAATGCAGAAAAAGAAAGAGCCTCTGTGGCATTAAAGTTATGACTGGTTCTAAAAGTAAAGGCAGTATTATCTATTTCAGTAAATTCAGCACCTACCAGTCCGCTAAAGGTTTGTTCATAAATCTCAAAACCGGAGTTGGTACTCCACCATTTTGTGAATTTGTAGTTGCTTGAGAATTCTAAGCCATACATATCTGCATCTCCAGAATTCTGAAATGTTAGAAACAGCGAGCCAGGTTCATTATCCAACTCTGTGAAAATCTGATTAATTTCATCTACGGTTCTTCGGAAGAAAACACCTGCGCTAAGGCTTCCCTTGCGTTCAAATTTTCGAGTATAATTAAACTCGAATGAATTGGTGAATTGTGGATCCAGCTCAGGATTTCCGGCAACGATAAGTCTTGGAGACGACACTTCCCGAATCGGGTTGATCTGGCTGAAACCTGGTCTGTCAACTCTCCTGCTATAACTTAAATTGTAAGTATTTTTATCATCTGGAGTAAAGTTCAGGAAGCCTGTAGGGTAGACCGTAAGATAGTCATCTTCATAGACTCGTTCACCCTGGAAATCTGCTGTCACCTGATAGCTCTCCAGCCTGGCACCAACCTGGTAGCTCCATTTTTCAAAATTCTGACCGAAAGTCGAATATAAACTCAGGATATCACGATCATAGATATAGTCGCCATTGGTAAATTGCGGATTGGTAGTATTATAATCATTTTCAGTTTTTAGTAACCTGGCTTCTGCACCAAGTTCCAGCCGGGAAACATCATTTAATGGATTGGTATAGTCGATGTTGGAAATAAAATTTCTTCGGTCTTCAAATACCCGATCGATATAAGGGATTAACTGAAGATCATTTTCCGCAAAGTCAATATCTGCAATTTCATCTCCGTTATAATCATTGAAATCTGCCTCGAACTGAATCTCATGACCATCTTTTTTAAAATCGTGATCAAAAAGGAAGTTATAGCTGGCATTACCGTTATCGTAATTTACATCCAGAAACTGGCGAAAGTTTCGTGAAGCCTCCTCAAAATCTGTAAAACTCAGAGCGCCAATTGGCCCGCCATCATAAAGGTTCTGATTGGTATATATACTGAAGGTATTATTGTCATCGAGGTAGAAGTCAACACCAATTTTGTATAAATAGGAATTATTTCGGTTTTCAACTTTAAACTCCTGTAGACTTCGAGATTCGGGAAGAAATATAGTTCCGCCGTTTTCGCGATCGCCAAAGTTGCTTCCCAGGTTTCCGAAGAAATTGAATTTCCCCTTACGATAATTCATGTCGAGCGAACCATTAAATCTCAGGTTTTCACCGTAGGTAATGCCGGTATTTAGATTACCGTTAAAGCCATCACTTGCATTTTTATGCAGCACAATATTAATAATTCCACTCATTCCTTCGGGATTGTATTTTGCTGAAGGATTGGTGATAAGCTCTATACTTTTAATGGAGGTGGAGGGAATTTGCTTTAGAAGTTGTGCAGGATCCATGTTAGTAGGCTTACCGTCCACCAGAATTCGTACATTGGAATTCCCGCGAAGAGAAATATTTCCATCCTGGTCTACATTCACAGATGGTATATTTACCATAATTTCTGAAGCACTGGCGCCGGTTGTCATAAGATCTTTCCCGATATTGATCACTTTGCGATCCACTCGCTGTTCGATGGTAGTCCTTTCAGCAACCACAAGAGTTTCATCGAGCATAGCTACATCGGGTTCAAGGTAAAGAGTCCCAATTTCAATATTGGTTCTTCGCTGTTCGATCACAATATCTCTACGGAAAGTCTTGTAGCCTATGAATTGCACCTTTAATTCATAGGTTCCGGGCTTCAGATTTTCTACAATAAAGCTACCGTCTTCAGCTGAAGTGATACCGGTAACAAGTTCACCTTCAGTATTATTGATGATGATCGTGGCATAGGGGATCGCTTCCTGGAGTTCAGCATCCATGATGGTTCCGGAAACATTTCCATTGGGATCGGTTTTAGCATTTGCAATTGATAAAAAGCCTAAAAATAAGCATAGAATAAACTGTTTCATTTTTTGATTGATTAGATGATTAATTATAACATATTACCTTGCAATACATAATAGATGAAGCCATGGATTGCAAAATGTGATGATACTACCTATAAGACGACCAAAAAATTATCTTGTTACAATTTTTTAAAAATAACCTGCGCTCATCAATAAGATGAACGCAGGTTTGTGATATCATAGTCATTAACACTAACCATCATAATTAATTCGATGATACCACAAAGGGCCGGTCC
Organism: uncultured Christiangramia sp.; assembly: GCF_913046405.1. Classification (GTDB taxonomy): domain Bacteria; phylum Bacteroidota; class Bacteroidia; order Flavobacteriales; family Flavobacteriaceae; genus Christiangramia; species Christiangramia marina. Next base: position 32,299 of record NZ_CAJWRQ010000010.1, on the reverse strand, counting down.
TCAATTTAAAGACTGATCTATCTGGAGATTGTTACAGTAAAATTTATTTACTTTACCATTATGAAGAAGAAAACACTGGTTATGGGTGCTTCCTTGAAACCCAATAGATATTCCCATCTTGCTATTAATAAGCTTGTAAGATTTAAACAACCCACTGTGGCAATTGGTCTTAGAGAGGGGACGGTGGATGGTGTAAAGATCCATACAGAAATGGAAGATTTTGAAGATATAGATACCATTACCTTATATCTTAATGCGAAAAGGCAGGAACAATATTACGATTATATCATTTCGCTGAATCCAAAGAGAGTGATCTTCAACCCTGGAACTGAAAACCCTGAGCTTTACACCTTGCTTCGGAAGAATAATATCTACTTCGAAAATGCCTGTACGCTGGTACTACTTTCTTCTCAGCAATATTAATCCTAAGAAAGTTAGAAAACCATTCAGAATCAGGATAAAGAATCCAAATTCGAATCCAAGCCAGGCAAGACTGTTTACGCTGATGATATAAGAAAGTACCGGAGCAAGAATCGCAATTATCGGCACTAGTTTATCTTTTACCTGCCACTTCGTAAAAAGTCCAAAGGCATACAAACCAAGCAAGGGCCCGTAGGTGTACCCAGCAAACTGAAACAATTTGTTGATCACACTTTTATCTGCGATCGCATATTTAAAGACCAGCATTACCAGAATTAAAAGAACGGAAATCGCAATATGAATTTGCTTTCTGATCCTGATCTGTTTCTTCTCATCATATTTTTTTTCAATATCAAGGATATCGATACTGAAAGAGGTTGTCAAACTTGTAAGAGCGCTGTCTGCACTGGAATAAGCGGCAGCAATAAGTCCCAGAATAAAGAAAACTGCCACGGCAAAACCTAGATTACCGCTGGCGGCAATGGCAGGAAATAATTTATCTTTAGTTTCGGTAATACCATTCAAATCGGCATAGTCGGTTAAGAGAACTCCCAAAGCCAGAAATAAGAAGTTTACGAAAACAAGAACGATGGTAAACCAGAACATATTTTTCTGGGCATCCTTCAGGCTTCTACAGGTAAGGTTTTTTTGCATCATATCCTGATCCAAACCGGTCATAACGATAGCGATGAATGCTCCTGAAAGGAACTGTTTTACAAAGTGATCTTTGCTCTTCCAATCATCGAAGAAGAAGATCTGGGAATGCTCACTTTCAGCTAAATAATTCATGAGATTTGCTACAGAGAACCCGAGATCTTCAGAAATAAAATAGATGGTGATCCCCAACGCAAGCAGCATAAAGAATGTTTGCAGGGTATCTGTCCAGACGATGGTCTTTATTCCGCTTTTAAAGGTATACAGCCAGATGAGCAGTATGGTGATAGAAACCGTAATATAGTATGGAACACCTAACGCATCAAATACGATAAGCTGTAGCACATTTGCCACCAGGAATAGTCTGAAACTTGCACCAACAACACGGCTTAACAGAAAAAAAGAAGCACCTGTTTTATACGAAGCATTCCCAAATCGGGTATCTAGATAAGTATATATGGAGGTAAGATTAAGCTTATAATAGAGTGGAAGTAAAACCTGCCCGATCACTGCGTATCCAACTGTGTATCCAAGTACGACCTGGAAGTAACTAAAGGAGTCAGTCTCAACCGTGCCGGGGATAGAAATAAAGGTGATCCCACTCAGTGAGGCGCCAATCATTCCGAAAGCTACCAGATACCAGGGAGCCTGTTTATTCGCTTTGAAAAATTCAGCATTACTGCCTCCTCTTCCAGTGAAGTAGGAAATAAGAATAAGTACTGCAAAATAGGCGGCGATTAGAATTAGTACCTGGTATGGCTGCATAATTTTTCTTTAAAGCGGGCAATTTACAAATTAAGCTGAAGCTAATTTCATGCAACAAAAAAATCATAAATTCGCGTATGGATTTTTCATCAAAATTACTGGAGCAGGCAGTAGACGAAATGTCTCAGTTGCCGGGAATAGGAAAGCGAACAGCGTTAAGACTGGTGCTTCACTTACTGAAGCAACCGGAGGAGCAGACCTCCAGGCTTTCAAAATCCCTGCTCGATCTTCGCGAGAATATAAAGCTTTGTAGCAATTGCTTCAATATTAGCGATACCGAGCTTTGTGAGATTTGTGCAAATCCAAATCGTGTTTCAGAAATTGTATGTGTGGTCGAAGATATTCGCGACGTGATGGCCATTGAAAATACCGGGCAGTATCGGGGGCATTATCATGTGCTTGGAGGAAAGATAAGTCCTATGGATGGGGTTGGACCTTCACAGTTAACGATTAAAGCTTTGATTGAAAAGGTTAGAGAAGGGAAGATCGAGGAGATCATATTTGCATTGAGCAGCACACTGGAAGGCGATACAACGAACTTCTATATTTTCAAACAACTGGAAGGAATCGGAATCAAAACCTCTACGATCGCCAGAGGAATTTCTGTAGGAGATGAACTGGAATATGCAGATGAGGTGACCTTAGGAAGAAGTATTACGAATAGAATTCCTTTTGAAAACAGCCTTAAAAGCTAGAACTGGCCTAGAAACTAATTATATTAAGTAGCTAAAATTATCTGAATCTTTTTCAATTGCGTTGTTGAAATTGTAATTTTAGCGGGAGTTTGACACAGATACTTGTTTGAAAGAATATCAGTATAATTCAATTTTATTGATTTTTTAATATTTAATAAGTGTTAATTTGATTAAATTCGCAACCTGAATAATAAAAATCGCATCTGATTTAACGATATGGCAAAATTTGAATTGAAGTTACCAAAAATGGGTGAAAGTGTTGCAGAGGCAACCATAACAAGCTGGCTTAAGGAAGTTGGAGATACTATTGAGATGGATGAGCCGGTACTTGAGATCGCTACAGACAAAGTTGATAGTGAAGTCCCTTCAGAAGTTGACGGGACCCTTGTGGAAAAACTTTTCGAAGCTGATGATGTGGTAAAAGTAGGTCAGGTGATCGCTATTATTGAAACCGATGGTGATGAAGATTCTTCTTCAGAAGAACAGGAAGAAGAAGCAGCTCCTGCTGAAGCAGCCGAAGTTTCTAAATCTGTTGAAACCGCCAAACAAACTGCTTCCGCAGAAACTAGCGAAGATTATTCAGATTCTGATAAATTCTATTCTCCACTAGTAAAAAATATTGCGAAGGAAGAAGGGATTTCACTTTCTGAACTTGATTCTATAAATGGAACCGGGAAAGATTCGCGGGTTACCAAAAATGATATTTTAGAGTACGTAGAGAACAGGAAAAAAGGCGGAAATACTGTAGCGGCGGAGTCAGCCCCAAAAGCTGTCGAATCTAAAGGTCTGGATAAGAAAGTATCCAGTCAGCTGGAACCTGTAGTTAGCGGGGAAGATGAGATCATCGAGATGAGCAGAATGGGTAAAATGATCGCACATCATATGGTGGACAGCGTTCAGAAATCTGCACATGTACAGTCATTTATTGAAGTAGATGTTACAAATATCTGGAACTGGAGAAATAAACATAAAAATGAATTTCAGAAGAAAGAAGGAGAGAAGTTAACTTTTACTCCAATTTTTATGGAAGCTGTGGCGAAAGCAATTCGTGATTTCCCGTTGGTGAATATTTCGGTAAATGAAGATGCTTCTAAAATAATCAAGAAGAAAAATATTAACCTTGGAATGGCTGCGGCACTTCCAGATGGTAATTTGATCGTTCCAGTGATCAAAAATGCAGACAGGCTTAATCTTGTTGGGATGGCCAAGGCGGTGAATGACCTGGCTAATCGCGCAAGACAAAATAAATTGAAACCGGACGATATCCAGGGAGGTACTTATACGGTAACCAACGTGGGGACTTTTGGAAGTATCATGGGAACTCCTATTATCAATCAGCCACAAGTAGGTATTCTTGCTCTTGGTGCAATTCGTAAAATGCCAGCGGTGATCGAAACTCCTGATGGTGATTTTATTGGAATACGATATAAGATGATCCTTTCTCACAGTTATGATCACCGTGTGGTGAACGGCGCCCTTGGAGGTCAGTTCGTTCAGCGTGTGGCTCAATACCTGGAAGGATTTGACAAGGATCGCGAGATCTAGCTGTCTAGGATTAAAATAACTATAGAAAGCTGTGAAGATAAACTTCGCAGCTTTTTTTTTACTGAAGATTGTTTAAAAAAGAATCGAGCAATTTTAAAGCAGGATGTTTGCCTTCCATTTTATCACTTTCTATAATGGCATTTCTGTCCAAGTCTCTGTGACCTAAGATTGCTTCCGCCTTTTTACTGCTAAGTTTACGAAAAGCCATGGACCAGTTTTTAAATTGGCGGTACTCAAGAAAATCGGAAGAAATTTCTACAATTGAATGGTGTCTCGGGGCCTTTATATTCTTTGAAAGAGATTGTCTACTATTGAGGCTTCTCCTTCTATATATTGGATGAAAAGTCCCTGATATGAAATTAGTAATCCAGTAACATCACTCGCAGCATTATTTTTTCTGCTACTGTTGAGTAATGTTTCCATATCTGCATCTTTAAGTATATGCGATTGCTGGCTTATATAGGAGATGTATTTCAAAATGTATTGAGACTTGTAAAGGTTCAAATAGATAAAAGGTATTTTCAAAAACAAACTCCTCGATTTCGTTCTAATCCCTTGCATTTGTATAGATTTTTTGCGTCTCGAAACCTCTTGCTGAATTTAATTGCGGCTCATAATTATAGTATCTTTGCTACAAATAAATCATTTCTCATGGAGCTTAAACTTACCAGACCTATTTGCTTTTTTGACCTTGAAACTACGGGAACCAATATTTCTAAAGACCGTATTGTGGAAATGGCAGTGCTCAAAGTCTACCCAAACGGTAATAAAGAAAGCTATACCTGGCTGGTAAATCCCGAGTGTGAAATTCCTAAAGAGGTGATCGCAATTCATGGCATTGATAATGAAAAGGTGGCGAATGAGCCAACCTTCCAACAACTGGCAACGAAAGTTCATGATCTTATCAAAGGCTGTGACCTTGCCGGCTATAACTCCAATAGATTCGATATTCCATTACTCGCTGAGGAATTGCTTCGTGCGGGAATTGATTTCGAGATGAAGAATGTCGTTGCCGTAGATGTTCAAACGATCTTTCATAAAAAAGAACAGCGTACATTATCTGCGGCTTACCAGTTTTACTGTGGAAAAGAACTTGAAGGTGCACATGGAGCAGAAGCAGATACCGAAGCGACATACGAAGTTTTAAAATCACAACTGGATCGATACAATGATCTTGAAAACGATATGAAATGGCTGGCAGACTTTAGTTCTCGAAAGAAATTTGCAGATTTCGCCGGATTCATAAGTTTTGATAAAAAGGGAAGAGAAGTGTTTTCTTTTGGGAAGTATCGCGGAAAGCAGGTAGAACAGGTGCTTGAGGATGAACCTGGATATTTTGGCTGGATGCAAAATGCAGATTTCCCACTTTACACTAAGAAAGTACTTACGGCCATTAAATTGAGAAAGCTAAACACCAAACTATCCTGATTGAAAGCCTCCGTTTTTCTCTTAATCCTTTTCTTTACTACCGCTTTTAGTGTAGCTCAAAATTCCAGGATAACTGGAAGAGTAATCGATAGAGCTACTAATAGGGCCTTGCCATACGCTCATATCATGTTTCAGGATTACAGGCTTGGCACCAGCACAGATGAACAGGGTATGTTTGCATTTAATGTTGCAGACGGCCTGAAAAGTGAAGTGCTCATATTTACCCATGTTGGTTATGAGCCGGAATTACTGAAAATCTCTGATTTGGAAAAACAGAGGTTAGTACCCATGAATGCACTTACCGAAGGTTTGGGCGAGGTAATGATTACACCAGTTAGACATAATAGATCGTTTACTTACAGGCCTGATTGGCGCTTTGAGACCGTTGGGATAGGAATTATGAACGCAGCGCTTTATCCTTCCACCATAGCGCGTTATTACCCAAAACCTGATAAGTTTGAGGGAGCCGCTTTTTTGATAGAGATCACGGTTTATTTTTATGCTACGGAAGAACAAAAAGGCTTGAATCCGAAATTCCGTATTCATTTGTATAATGTAGACGAAAACGGACTTCCCGGGAAAGATATCACCCAGGACATCGTTGTCACCAAACCAGTAGGTAAAAATAAGGTTGATGTCGAATTGCTTGATCAGAAAATTCAGATTCCCGAGGGAGGTTTTTATATAGGTCTTGAGCATTTATTCATAAAGGAGAATGAGTATTTCGAAGTCAAGGATTACTATATCAATAATGAACTTGTAGCTGAAGATTATAGAAATAAGCGTTATGGACCAGTCTATAAAGGTGTTTTCGCTCCTGAAGAATCCAACTTCAAAATTTATTTTTTCGAACCCGGAGGCTGGGTTGATATTAGAACCTGGGACATCACCTATAATGACAGGGAAGGGAAATATGTAATGCCCGAATTTAGAATCAAAATCACCGATTAGTATGATGAGGTATTATATGTTCATTGCATTTTTAATTATAGCTATTTCTTCAAATGCTCAAAATGAGATGATTGATGGAGTAATGGCCGATTCTGTTACCAAAGAACCTTTGTCGTTTGTCAATATCTATGTATTGAATACCAGTCAGGGGACCACTAGCAATGAAAATGGATATTTTCAGCTTAAGGAACCTAATGCAGGTCAGAATCTTCGGTTTGGGTATGTGGGTTACGATTCAAAAGATATCACCTATGTCAAGAAACAGTTGGATACTATCTTTCTTTCCCGAAATAAGGAACAGCTAAACGAAGTAGTTGTCCAGGCTCCTTTACAGGATAAAACCATTAAAATAAAAGCCTCAAAATCTAAAGATAGGTTAGGAATTTCAAATTCAGGCGACGATGAAGGAGCTCGAATGTTCTTGCGCTATTTTGCTAAGCCTTTAGAACTAAAAGATGAAGCTGCTTACCTCAAATCCGCAGAAATCTTTCTTTTTAAAGGTATTGGTAGTGTCAAGCGTGATTATATTTTCCGGATCCGGATCATGAGTCTTACTGAAGATGCAGAACCAGGATATGATCTCATTGATAATATTACTCTTACAGGGAGACCTGGGTCAAAAGTTCGTATAGACTTAGAGGATGAAAGAATTCTTATACCAGGGAATGGGTTTCTGATAGGGGTGGAAGGCTTGCAGATTAATCAGAACTATATAAGAACCACTAAATTGCTTCTTGAAAATGGTAAGTATAAGGATTTTAAAAAGTACGGTCCTACATTCAAAGCTGTGGAATCAAAAGATCCGGTTTACTACCTAAGTAGAGGAGAATGGAAAAAAATGAAAATGCCGGTACCGGCAATGAACCTTATAATCACCAATTAGCATGAAAATTATTTGTGTAGGCAGAAATTATACAGATCATATTTCAGAATTGAAAAATGAGAAGCCAGAGGAACCTGTGTTATTTCAAAAGCCTGATACCTCGATCTTATTGAAAAAGCAGCCTTTTTTTATCCCAGACTTTTCAAATGATATCCATTACGAAGTAGAGGTTTTAGTGAAGATCAAAAAAATAGGTAAGCATATTCAGGAGAAATTTGCACACAAATATTATGACGAAATAGGACTGGGAATTGACTTCACGGCCAGGGATCTTCAGAATAAACTTAAAGAAAAAGGACTGCCCTGGGAGAAATCCAAAGCTTTTGATGGTGCTGCTGTGATTTCAGACAAGTGGTTGCAAAAAGAGGAACTACCTGCGGTAGATGCACTCAATTTCAGGCTCGAAAAAAATGAAGCAGTAGTACAATCTTCATCAACCGCTCATATGCTTTGGAAAATTGATGAATTAATTGCTTATATTTCGTCGTATTTCACCCTCAAAATTGGTGATATCATCTTTACGGGAACACCTGCCGGAGTAGGAAAAGTCGCTACAGACGACAGATTAGTGGGTTACCTGGAAGATCAACAAATGTTTTCTATCAAAGTAAAATAGTTTTGAATGAGTAATTACAATCTTGACGACGTTAAGGAAATGGCTGGCGGCGATGAAGAATTTTTATTAATAGTAGTCCAGACGTTCCTTGAGGAAATTCCGCCAGACGTTGCTGCGATGAATGAAGCCATTGATAATGATAATCCTTCACTGGCTTATCAGTACGCTCATAAAATGAAACCGAACCTTCAAATGTTTGGTCTAAACCTAATGGAGCAGATTAAAGTTATTGAAGCCTGGTCTAAGCATGGTCAAAGAAAGGCTGAGGTGCCGCAAGCTTCAGAAATTATCACTAAAAAAGTGGATGTAGCTTCAGAAGCTTTGAAAAGAGATTTTAATCTAGGATGAAAGCTGAAATCGTAACCATTGGTGATGAGATCCTTATTGGACAGATAGTGGATACAAACTCGGTTTATATTTCCAAGCAACTGAATAAAATTGGGGTAAGCGTTCACCAGATCACTTCTATTCAGGATGATCGTGAACATATATTGAAAACCTTGGAGGAGGCTTCTTCCAGGGCAGATATCATCATCATAACTGGTGGGTTAGGCCCTACTAAAGATGATATTACCAAGAAATGTCTTTGCGAATTCTTCGATGATACGCTTGTAAAAAATGAAAAGGTTCTCCATCATATTGAAGAACTTTTTGAGAAATATATAGACACTCCAATTTCAGACCTTAACCGGGAGCAGGCGATGTTGCCATCAAAAGCTATTGCATTACATAACGAATATGGAACCGCATCAGGAATGTGGTTTAAAAAAGGTGATCAGGTATTTGTATCTATGCCGGGCGTGCCATATGAAATGCGCGGACTCATGGAGCACGAGATCATCCCGCGAATAATTTCCGAATTTTCCAGACCCGTTATTCTGCATAAAACTGTTATTACCCTGGGACTTGGAGAAAGCGCGATCGCCGAGCGTATAGAAGCCTGGGAGGATCAATTACCTGCGCATATTAAGCTTGCTTATTTGCCTAATCTTGGCAGAGTGAGGCTCAGACTTAGTGCACGAGGAACAGATCATAGGGAGCTTGAAGACGCCATTGATGAACAGATCATTGAGTTGCGTAAGCTTATTGGGGAGATCATGTATGGTTTTGAAGATGATGATCCAGTGGAAATGGTCATTGCAAAGTTGCTTGAAAAAGACAACTGGACGCTTTCTACTGCGGAAAGTTGTACAGGGGGTCGACTGGCTTCCAGATTTACAGAAGCGCCAGGGTCCTCGAAGACTTTTAAAGGAAGCGTGGTATGTTATGCGACCCAATCTAAAATTGATCTACTGGAGGTTCCGGAAAAGCTAATAAAAGAAAAGTCTGTAGTAAGTGCTGAAGTTGCCAAAGCTATGGCTGAAGGCGCTCGTAAAAAATTTAATACAGATATTGCGGTGTCTACTACCGGTAATGCCGGACCTGAAAAAGGTGATAGCGAAGCAGAAGTCGGTACTGTTTTTATTGGACTGGCAACTCCCGGGGAAACACTTGCTTTTGAATTTATGTTTAGCAATCACCGGGAGAAGGTGATAGGTAAAACAGTGAACAAAAGCTTACAGATCTTACTGGAACAACTACTAAAACTTCAGTCTACAGATTGAGACTCAATCTAATATCTTAAACTTTTTTAAAAATTGGTATTTGATCCTTTGATCATTATCATTAAAAAAATGTATTTTTGCATCCGCTCAGGCTTAATGGCGGTACTTAACGGCGATTCGAGAAGAATATTTTCAGGGTAAAATATTTTTTTTCATTTTGTTGTCTGTTAGGTAAAAAAATCGTTAATTTGCAGCCTGTTTTGAAATAACGAGAAAAGTATAGAGCAATGTCAAGAGTTTGTGAACTTACCGGGAAAAAAGCAATGGTTGGGAATAATGTTTCTCACGCCATGAACAAGACTAAACGTAAATTTAACGCCAATCTGGTTAAAAAACGTTTTTTCCTTCCTGAAGAAGATAGATGGATCACTTTGAAAGTGTGTACATCTGCATTAAAAGATATCAATAAAAAAGGCATTTCTGCCGTAATTAAGGAAGCTAAAGCAAAAGGATTTCTTCAGAAATAATCCCAAGCAGCACCTAAAAATATTTCACAATGGCAAAGAAAGGTAACAGAGTTCAGGTAATTCTAGAGTGTACAGAGCATAAAGCAACTGGACAACCAGGTACTTCAAGATATATTACTACAAAAAATAAGAAGAATACACCGGATAGAATGGAGTTGAAGAAATTCAATCCTATTCTTAAGAAAATGACGGTTCATAAAGAAATTAAATAATTGAGTCATGGCAAAGAAATCAGTAGCATCTATTCAAACAGGATCTAAAAGATTAACCAAAGCAATAAAAATGGTTAAATCGGAGAAAACCGGTGCCTACACATTTGTAGAACAAATCATGGCTCCGGAAGACGTTAACGACTTCTTGAAGAAGTAAGTATCGTTCACAAACGATTTTAGATAATCATAAAAAGCCGTCCTGGATTTATTCTGGACGGCTTTTTCTTTTTATGTATCTTTATTGCCGTAAAAAAGGGGCCGAATGGCTTCTTTTACATATTAACCTGCCAGAATATAATGAGTTTATTTAAAAAGATATTTTCTAAAGAGAAAAAAGAAAACCTTGACAAGGGACTGGAAAAATCCAAAGCCAGTTTTTTTGATAAAATGAGCAAGGCAGTTGCCGGAAAAACCAAAGTTGATGAAGAGGTTTTGGATGATCTGGAAAACGTACTTGTAAGTAGCGATGTGGGAGTTGCTACCACCATTAAGATCATTAATAGGATTGAAGAGCGCGTCGCCAGGGATAAATACCTCGGTACAGATGAACTAAATAAAATTCTACGGGAAGAGATCGCGGCATTACTATCTGAAACCAATAAGGGTGAAGGTTCAGACATTAGCCTTCCTGAAGGGAAAAAGCCATACGTCATAATGGTGGTTGGTGTAAACGGTGTTGGTAAAACCACCACGATCGGGAAACTTGCCAATCAGTTTAAAAATTCAGGTAAAAAGGTAGTACTAGGAGCGGCAGATACTTTTCGCGCCGCTGCGATTGATCAGTTACAAATCTGGGCTGATCGTACAGATGTACCAATCATTAAGCAGAAAATGGGAAGCGATCCCGCTTCTGTTGCTTTTGATACGGTGCAAAGTGCTGTAAAGTTAGGTGCAGATGTGGTTCTTATTGATACTGCCGGAAGATTGCACAACAAGGTGAACCTGATGAAGGAACTTACCAAGATCAAAAGAGTAATGCAAAAAACCATTCCAGAAGCACCTCATGAAGTGATGCTGGTGTTGGATGGTTCTACCGGGCAGAATGCTTTTGAGCAGGCTAAGCAGTTTACTGCGGCCACAGAAGTAACTTCGCTTGCTGTTACCAAACTGGACGGTACGGCAAAAGGTGGTGTGGTGATTGGGATTAGTGATCAATTTCAGATTCCTGTAAAATATATTGGCGTAGGGGAAAGAGTAGAGGATTTACAGGTTTTTAATAAATATGAATTCGTGGACTCATTCTTTAAATAATGAAACAATTATTTCTTCTTTTCGTGCTGGCAATTCTGCTGACTTCCTGTAAAAATGATCCAGAAAATTCAGAAGCAATTCAAACTGAACAAGATTCTACTTCGGTTTCTTCGGAAGAGCGAGAATTTAAAGTACTGGATTCAGAATTTATTACGGCAGACAGTTTATGGGTGCCATTTGAGAAAGATTTAGATGAATTTACTTCCGAAGTTTATGAGGAAGTAAAAGCTTTGGTTTTCGAAAAGTCCATTCCGGAAATTCAGGAATCTATCGCTTCCGGAAAACTTACTTACGAAGAGCTATCATTATTTTACTTAACCAGAATCAGAGAATATGACCGCGAAAACGAGCTTTCTCTTAATTCCGTGATTTCTCTGAATCCTGATCTTATTGCTGAAGCAAGAAAAAAAGATGAACAACTTAAAAACTCAACCAACAATCATCCTATTTACGGGATTCCGGTATTACTGAAGGATAATATCAATACCAATGCTATGCCAACTACAGCCGGTGCTGAAGCCTTAAGAGGAAATCAAACAGGTGATGCATTTATAGTGGAGCGACTTAAAAAGAATGGTGCACTTATACTAGGCAAGGCCAATCTAAGTGAATGGGCTTATTTCTTTTGTGGTGAATGTCCAAGTGGATATTCGGCAGTTGGAGGACAAACTCTGAATCCATATGGTAGAAAAATTCATGATACCGGCGGATCAAGTTCTGGAAGTGGAGTGGCAGTAGCCGCGAATCTTGCTCCCGTAGCAGTAGGATCTGAAACTTCCGGTTCTATCTTATCACCATCAAGTTCAAATTCGATCGTAGGATTGAAACCAACTATTGGCTTATTAAGCCGAGGCGGAATTGTACCTATTTCAAGCACTTTGGATACTCCAGGTCCTATGACCCGGTCTGTGATCGATAACGCGATCTTGCTTTCTGCTATGACCGGAGTTGATTCAGAAGATCCTGCTTCTTCCACAGCAAAACAACCTTCTAACCTCTTTAAGGATCTAAAAAATTCCACTGTTAAAGGAAAACGATTTGGAGTGATCAAAAGTTTAAAATCAGATTCTTTATACGTGAGGGCAGTGGCCGATCTTCAAAAAGCCGGCGCGACTATTATTGAGTATGAAGTGGAAGAAATTGATCTTCCAAATTTCTTAAGATTACTGAACCTGGATATGCAAAATGACCTTCCAGAGTATTTTCAGAAATATGGTGGAGAAGTTGATTTCCAAAATGTTCAGGATGTTGTGGATTACAATGCCATGGATTCAGTAAAAATAGCTCCTTACGGACAGGCTTTATTTGTGGGAATCCTAAAGGATTCAGCCAGTACTGAGGAATTTGCAGCGATCAAGGATACTTTGAAAATCAACGGTACGCGATTCCTGAGCAAACCGATGAAAGAGCATGATCTGGATGCGATCATATCTATTAATAATTATCATGCTGGTTATGCTGCGGTAGCAAAATATCCAGCGATAACGGTTCCTATGGGTTATACTTCAGAGAATCAACCAATGGGATTAACCTTCATCAGTGAACCTTTTTCAGAAAAGCAATTGCTGGAATTTGCATACGCATTTGAAAAGACTTCCAAACGTAGAAAAACACCGAAGGATTACAATGAGTGAAAAAGCAGACAGATACCTGGTCCTGATTTCCAAAATCATATTTTTTTACAGCATCTTTTTCGTTGTGATGAAAGTCATTTCAATGTTTCAGGGTGCATGGGTGATCCCGAATTTAATTCTGTCTCTACCATATTTAGTTTTTGGACTGGTTGGCGGTTATATGGTAAAATATAATAGGTATCACTGGGCATATGTGATCGCTGGGGTTATTTTGATAAGTATTGTTCGTTATTATGAAGTAGAGTGGATGCTTCAGTTGCAAGAGCGCTTTTCATAACTAATGCACTAGAGACTTTTTTCTACTTGAAATCTTTACAGAAAGTTTAGGTTACCAATCGCGACCTATACAAACCTGAATTAATACCAATTAGTTTATTCAGCTTAAAATTAGGTGTATAAATTTTACACCTTATCTTTGCACCCGCTTAGATTTTTGGATTCAGAATTCTTAAGCATTTAGAAAGCAATATATTATGAGGACGAAATCGCTTAAAAAGAACAGGATTAATGTAGTAACTCTGGGTTGTAGCAAGAACGTATATGATTCAGAAGTTTTGATGGGGCAGCTTCAGGCGAATGATAAAGATGTGGTTCATGAAGGCGAAGGTAATATCGTAGTGATCAATACCTGTGGTTTTATTGATAACGCAAAGGAACAGTCGGTTAATACAATTCTTGAATTCGTTGAGAAAAAGCAGGAAGGCTCTGTAGACAAAGTGTTTGTAACCGGTTGTTTAAGTGAGCGTTACAAGCCAGATCTTCAAAAGGAAATTCCAGATGTGGATCAATATTTTGGAACTACTGAACTACCAGGATTGCTTTCAGCTCTGGAAGCCGATTATAAGCATGAACTTATTGGTGAGCGTCTAACAACTACTCCAAAAAATTACGCATACCTAAAGATTGCTGAAGGTTGTGACAGACCATGTTCTTTTTGTGCTATTCCATTAATGCGTGGTGGACATAAGTCGACACCAATCGAAAACCTTGTGATAGAGGCAGAGAAACTCGCTGCGAACGGAGTCAAAGAACTTATTTTGATTGCTCAGGATCTTACCTATTATGGTCTGGATCTATATAAGAAAAGAAACCTCGCAGAATTGCTGGAAAATCTGGTAAAGGTAGAAGGCATTGAATGGATTCGTTTGCATTATGCTTTTCCTACGGGATTCCCAATGGACGTTCTCGATGTAATGAACAGGGAATCTAAGGTTTGTAATTATCTTGATATTCCTCTACAACATATTAATGATGATCTTCTGAAGTCTATGCGACGAGGAACCACTCATGAAAAAACCACTAATTTGCTTAAGAAGTTCAGAGCAACTGTTCCAGAAATGGCGATTAGAACTACTCTTATTGTTGGTTATCCAGGTGAAACTGAAGCGAACTTCCAGGAATTAAAAGAATGGGTTAAAGAAATGCGTTTTGAAAGACTTGGATGTTTTACTTATTCTCACGAAGAAAATACACATGCATTTAATCTTGTAGATGATGTTCCACAGGAAGTAAAGCAGGAACGTGCAAACGAGATCATGGAAATACAGTCTCAGATCTCCTGGGAGCTTAATCAGCAAAAGATAGGAAAGGTTTTTAAGGTCATCATAGACAGAAAAGAAGGTAATTACTTTATTGGTAGGACCGAGGCAGATTCACCAGATGTTGATAATGAGGTTTTAATCGATGCTACGACAGTTTATCTAAAGACCGGTGATTTTTACGAAGTTGAAATTACAGATGCTGCCGACTTTGATCTTTACGGTAAGCCTATCAATGTAGAAACCAGGAAGCCTGTTCGTAAAGAACTTAAGATCCGTACAGTCTAATTTAAAAACCTAGATTTGAATAAAATAGAGAAAACTCCACATTTTCTTAGAGGGAATATGCCATATTTTCTTGGTGGTTTCTATGTCCTTATGGGTATCGCAGCATACTTCAGTATAGGTGATTCATTTTATCTTTCTTATTTACCATTAGGAATTATAGCCGTTGTAGTTGGTTATTTCCGAAGAGAGAATAGGAAAGAATTTATAAAGTGGGACAACAAGAAGATCGTGCTTCAGGACCAAATCAATGGAAAGAAATCATATCCATGGACAGCGGTGGATGACTTTATAATTAGTGAAGAAAACCTGCTTATTAAGTCTGGGCCTGCGGATGGTATTTATTTCGAGATTAGAGAATTTTCACAAACCGATATCGCGAAATTAAGATCTGCCTATCCTGAATTCGCCAATCTAAAACACTCTGCTTAATGCATCGTATCACCAGAAAACTAAATTTTTTTAGAAGAAACCATTTCATATTATTTGGTGCTTTCTGGATTTTGATGAGCATTTTTTACCTGTTCTCGCAAATACTTTCAGCGGAAGACAGTACTTTCAATTATTTTATGAGTTTTGGATATCTCATCATTGGCTTGCTTTATTTCTATCAGAACCACCGTTATGGACAGAAAAAAGGTGAATATATAGAGTGGAATGATACTGTTCTAAATTACCAGGAAAATTTCGGAAAATTTTATTCTTTTAAGTTAAGTAGCCTTATTAATGTCACAGTAACTCGGGAGAATTTTATCATCAAAGCTCAAAATGCGCAGGGTACTATGGCTTCTCTTAAGGGTTATTCTGAAGAAGATATAGCGAAGCTTAGAGCAAGATTTGGTAATCAGACTTCTTCACTATGATTAAAAGACCAAGCTGAAGCAAGGCAATTAAGGATCGTTTTCAGTGTTAAAAATAGTGATAGTTATACTTAATTATCCCTCCGATCTAAAAGCAAAGAAGAACTAAAGACCATCGGCAGATATTTTGCTATAGATAACTCCATGTGCTGCTATTCTAAAATTCTTGACGATTACCATAAAAAAAGCAGGAACTCTAGTTCCTGCCTTTTCTAAAAATCTCATATTATTTATTGCTATTCTTCCTTGTTAAGCAATACCGGATCACCATATCCAAGATTCTTCAGTTTTTCGAACTGAGTTTCGGCATCACCAACAATAAGGAAATACATTTTATCAGGATCAATATATTTCTTCGCCAGCTCCTGAATATCCATCACCGTCATTTCCTCTACCTGCTGCTGCTGTTCTGCAACATAATCATCATTATAACCATAATCGCTAATCTCTTTAAGCATGTTTAGTTTTGCGCCCAGAGTTTCAAATTTCCTGGTGCTGCTTTTAGTCATAAAACTTTTGGTGACCTCAAGATCATCCTGAGTAAAAGTATCGGCATAATCTTTAAGAATGTCCCGAACCAATTCAGTAGCCTCATAAGTTATATTGGATCGAACACCGCTGGAAATAAGGAATGGCCCAATGTAGGATCTATCCTCGAACCTGGAACGAATTCCATAGGTGTAACCTTTTCCTTCTCTAAGTTCCTGGGTAAGCCTGGATGCGAAACTTCCACCACCAAGTCTGTAATTCATCACCTCTGCTGCATAAAAGTCTTTATCACTAGCGCTTAATGCTGGAGCACCGAACGTAAGAACAGATTGTTTTGCACCCGGCACATCATAAAAATAGATTAGAGATTTTTCCGGTGCTTCGAATTCTGGAATCTCCGGGAAATCTACAGTTTTAGGAGGCCAGGAAGCTGAAATTGCTTTTAGTGAATTCTTCGCCTTTTCGAGATTCAGATCACCTACTACGAGATAGGTAGCGTTAAGAGGTGAAAGATTTTCAGAATAATAAGCTTTAAGATCGCTCAGCGTGATATTCTCCACACTTTCTGTAGTTCCCATTTCATTCATGGAAAGTATACTGTTTTCACCATACACCAATTTTCGAAATTCATTCGAAGCAATATTGTTAGGATCTCCTTCCTGCTGTTTGATCCTGCTAAGGGTCTGTTGTTTAATAAGTTCGAACTCTGACTCATCCCAACGTGGTTGAAGCAGCATCTCATCCACAAGTTTCATCGTCTCGGCATAATTCTTTGCCAGTGTATTTCCGGTGATACTAATTTTTTCTTCCGAAGAACTTACATAAATACGCGCTCCCAATAGTTCTATTGCTTCCTCTAGCTCTGCCGGAGTTTTTTTAGCGGTACCACGATTCATCAAGTTGGCCAGTAGATTTGCTACTCCTGCTTTTTCTTTTGTTTCCAGTAACTGTCCGCTTTTAATTTCAAGACTAAACTGTACAAGTGGTACTTCTTTATTAGTAATGCCCATCACTTTTAGTCCGCTTGGCATCGTCGTTTTCCAGATCTCCGGAATTACCAGTTCAGGTTTTGCTGAATATGGAGGTTCGATTGTTCGATCAAAGCTAGAGGCTGTTTTTGGATAATCTACAGACTGTGATGCATCGAAGTCTTCTTCAGCTCCTTCCACGATCTTTTCTTCTACAACTTCAGCTTTTTCTGAATTTTCCAGGGCAAGATCCAATTGATTTTTTGGAACAAAACTGGTGGCAACATAATGCTGATCTTTTATATATTTTCTGAAGACTCTCAGGACATCTTCCGAAGAAACCGCCAGTAATTTTTCGATCTCTTTGTTGATGAAATTGGGATCATTTGCAAAAATATCATACTGTGCTAATTGAAAACCTTTTCCAAGAACACTTGAAATGGAGTTGTAGAAATTTGTCTCTAAACCGGCTTTAATTCTCTTAAGGTCTTTCTGCGGAATGCCATTTTTATCGAATTCGGCAAGTCCTTCCTGGATCACAGCCTGAACAGAGTCAAGGTCCTTTCCATCATAAGCCCGAACCTGAAGCATTAACTGTCCCGAAAGTTCAGAAGTGTAATTGAACATGCTAACATTACCAGAAAGTTTGGCATCTTCCACAATTTTCTTGTACAAAGGAGCATTTTTACCATCAGCCAGGTAGCTGGTCAATATCTCCAATGCAAAACTATCATGATGGTAAGAGTATACTGAAGGCCAGGCGAGTGTAAGCTCAGGCAGTTTGGCAAAATTGTCTTCGTGGTAGACTTTTTTAGTTTTTTTGAGACTAACAAGCTGCTTTTCCTGTTCTTCGATCTTCTCTCCACGTGGGATCTCATCAAAGTATTTGTGCACCCATTCCCTGGCCTGATCTTTATCAAAATCACCTGCGATGGTTAGGGTAACATTATTGGGAGTATACCACTTGTTATAAAAATCCTTTACATCCTGCAGAGTGGCGTTTTGCAGATCATCAAGACTTCCTATCACCTGCCAGTTGTAGGGATGATCTTTAGGATACAGGTTTTTGTCGATCACATAAAAAGTATGTCCATAAGGCCGGTTGTCCACTCCCTGGCGCTTTTCATTTTTAACTACCTGCTTTTCCTTGGCAAGAACTGGTTCTGTAACCGTATTGATAAAGTATCCCAGTTTATCTGCTTCGGCCCAGATCATTTTTTCCAAAGCATCTTTTGGTACGGTCTGGAAATAATTGGTGCGATCACGACTTGTAGAACCATTGGCACCGCTACCACCAATTCTTGCCGAGAGCTTATCCAGTCCACCTTTTCCAAGGTTTTCAGATTCGAGAAACAGTAGATGTTCAAATAAGTGTGCAAATCCTGTTCTGCCTTCTTTTTCCCGGGCACTACCCACGTGAGCGGTAAGAGCTACTGCTACGACAGGGTCTGATTTATCTTCGTGCAGTATCACCTTTAGTCCGTTTTCAAGGGTGAAAGTTTCGAAGTCCACCGAAAACTGATTCGTTCCTTCCTGGGCAAATCCAATAATATTTGCTATTAGAAAAAAACATAAAACAGATAAAAATTGTCTCATTTTCATATTAGTAATCATATCCTCTATTATTTGTTAGGAATAATGCATTGGTAAAAAATAACTTTCCGTTCTCCCAGAAAGCTCTGAATAGTAGATTGTCCACCATATAAATAATACTACCTCTACCTATATTTTCTTCGCCAAAAATAAGGGAGTTTTCAAGCTTTTTCTGAGCTTCGCTACCAGCAAATCCAGAAACGATCTCAGGTTGCTGAATGTAAACCACGTTATAGCCTGACTCAAGAAGTTCATAACTATCACCGCTGAGTTTTAAGCTGAAATAAGTATCGTCATATCCAAATGCCAATGGGTGACTTGAATCTACCGAAGTTTTTACGATACTACCGGTGATCATATTTTTTACATATTCTCTTTCCCGCTGCGAATAAGGCACAAGCTTGTCGGCAGTTTTTAGTGAATCTTTCTTAGAATCTTTTTCTTTAATTGCAAAATTATCTTTCCCTGCAAATGCTGAAACAGCATCCCCGATGGCAATAACCTTTCCACCGCCACGAATCCAGTTCTCAAGCATTTTCAAAGTATCCTCATCAAGAAAACCGGAGTAATTCCCTGAAGGGATCACCAGCACGTTGAGTTCACTCAGTACACTAGCAGAAAGATTACTAGTTTCCAATGGAATTACCGGATACTTCAAATCCTGTTCGAAAAAGTACCAGATCTCTCCAAAATTGAGCGAAGAAACCAGTTTACCTCTCAGGAGTCCGATTTTCTGCTTATTAATGATCTTTATATTTCCAGATCCAAAATCGGGTCCCTTATCCGAAAATCCTGTATTAGTAGCTACGAGTTTTCGCTGCATGTTATTGGCGATCTCCACCACTTTCTGCTGGAAATTTTCAATTGATGAATTATCACTTTTAGAAATTATAAGGCTACCAGCATTAAAATCTTCACCGGAATTTTGAAATTGTTTTTCACTAAAACGAACCTTGATGTCATTTTTAATAAGTTCAGCCAGGAATCTCGCATCCTCCATGCTATTCCATTTTGAAAGGAATGCCGTAGCTTTAGCGTTCGCTGTATTTTGCTCAAAGGTTTCAGGATTATTTGAATTCCCATTGATGATTTTGGAACTGGCAACTGTCTCCAGACCGTAGGCATAAGGCAGACTCCAGGCGGTAATATCGTACGTAAGAGAATCTACAAGTTTGGCTTTAGGTTCGAAAAGCACTTTGACCATTTTTGATTTTGGCTGATTCCCAGATACCAACAACGTTTCTTTAGAAGACTCAAGATTTCCACTTTTGGAATCCTGATAAGAATAACCTTTGATGGTACCTGAATTGGCAAAACTATATTTGATCTCATGCCTGTCCAGTAAATCAGTTAAAGCGTCGATCTTATCCTTTTCGCCATTCATTGCATAGGTTTTAAATTCTGAATCACCTTCAGCAAAAAAATCTGCAAATTCTGAAACCAGTTCGGCCGCATTTTCTGAAGCCATTTCCACCGTGGAAATTCCTGTAGTAAAATGATGTTCTATGCGATCTTTCAAGGTCAACATATAATCTTCGTTGGTTTGAACCCCTAAACCAGCACGGCCATGACCAGCCTGTTCGTAGGTCATCCCGATAGCGCCCATATAGGTTGGATACGTATCCCCGTAGCTTGGATAAAGCAGGTCAAATTGCTCCCCTGTAAAATATAACCAGCCATTATCGTCAAAATATTTCGCATGATTTTTTCCAATTCTGGTTTGGAAATCACGTTGAAATTCGGTAATGATCTCATGAAACGGTTCAGCAGCAGGAGCGAAATAATAAGGATCGTTGATATCCTGTTCGTGGAAATCTACATGGATATGTGGCATCCATTCATTATAAATTTTTAAACGTTGTCTTGTTTCTACCTGCGTTGCCCATGCCCAGTCACGATTTAGATCAAAAAGATAATGATTAGGTCTTCCTCCCGGCCATGGTTCATCGTGCTCGGCAGAAAACTGACTTGTATTAAAGGGAGTTGCTTTTACCTGGTTGTACCAGTTTGCATAACGGTCACGACCATCTGGATTGACACAAGGGTCAATAATTACCACTGTATTTTCCAGAAGTTCTCTCTTTCCGGTAACCAGTTCATATAGAGTTTTCATTGCAGCCTCGGTACTGGACGCTTCGTTACCATGCACATTGTAGCTTAACCATACGATCGCTTTTTCAGAAGTTTCATTAGAATCGGTTAGTCCGGCCCTCGCAATATGCTTTTGCTTGATGGACTCAACATTCTGTATATTTTCTTCCGAAGAAATAATGGCATAAGTAAGTGGTCGACGTTCGTTGGTAAGACCGTACTGCTGGTAATTTACCAGGTCAGAATTTTCAGCTACATGTTCAAAATAGTTCACGACATCTGCATGCCTGCTAAACTGAGAGCCTAATTCGTAACCAAGAAACTGCGACGGACTTTGAACCTCCTGTCCAGATAATGTTGTAGTAATTACAATGAGAAAGGATAAAAAGAATCTGATTTTCAAAATTTTAGATTTTCAAAAGTGAATGCATCCAAAATTAAGTAAAAAAATTCGCGATTTAGTCCCAAACTTCATCCTGTAGCCAACTCGCAGCATTTTGCAAATATGGAGCATAATTACAAGACTCATAATGCGTTAAACCAGGAGCTATTTCCAGCGTGACATTGGTACCGGCATCTTTTGTTGCGGCAACCCATTCCTGAGTTTCAGCAAGAGGAAATAATTCGTCGTTCTCCCCGTGAATAACGTATAGTGGGGTTTCTATGGTTCTAACACTTCCGTTAGAACTAAAAGTACTGTAACTGCTGGCCATGGGAATAGATGCAGTAAATATTTCAGGGTAAATTTCAGCATAGAACCAGCTGCCATTTCCACCATTACTGTAACCTGTTACCACGGTTCTGTCTCTATCTACGTTTAGGTATTTCTGAGTTAGATACATTAGGCCAATAACAAGATCCTGATTAAAAGCACTATTCCAAAGCTGGGTTCCTCCGTTGGGACTAACAATAATTGGATCCAAAGCTGCAAAACCAGGCTCTGCATAACAGGCAGTGTTTTTATGCGCATCTACATCTCCGCCAGCTGCACCATGAAGTGTTAGCACAAGAGGTCTCTCAGAAGATGAAGCACTTTCCGGGATGATCACTCTAAAATTCCAGGAACTTCCGTTAAGGTTTTCAAGTGTCACATCGTTAATCCCTTGTTGCAGGTTCAAAGCTTGAAAATCTGCTTCTAGATCTTCAATGCTTCTGCGATCTGGCGTTGAAGCGTCATCATCACTTGAACAGGATGTAAATGAGAATAGGATTAAGAGTGCGAAAATTAGTCGTTTTAAGATCATGAACTAATGGTTTTTGATTGATAACCGGAATTTAAGAATTTTAAAGATGTTAAGTTAATTGTAAAGAATATATATGCGGCTGGTCTCGATTTAGTTTCCTTCCTAAAAGGTTTTATCTTTACGGCAATTATAAACAGGTTGATGTCTACAGATCATATAGCTTATCCCGATACCAATTATTTTACTCCGTTAATCCTGGATTATCTTTCAGAAAAAGAAAGTTTGGAACATTTATATCATCGTTTTCCTAAAATTGAAAATTTCAGGGCTCAGATCGATGAAAAATCCAGGTCTTATAACAATTCCATTCGTAAGGATCTGGTTGAAGTTCTAAAAGAGCAGTATGCAGATCTTAAAGTTTCTGAGGCTACCTCCGGTAACATCGATCTTTTATCTTCAGAAAAGACATTTACAGTGGTTACGGGGCATCAGCTCAATCTTTTTACGGGTCCGCTTTATTTTCTTTATAAGATAGTTTCCACGATCAATCTTACCAGGAAGTTAAAAGAAGAACATCCAGAGAATAATTTTGTACCGGTATATTGGATGGCTACAGAGGATCATGATTTTGAAGAGATCAATTTTTTTAATCTCCACGGAAAAAGATTCAAATGGAATAATGCTGAAAAGCGGGCAGGAGCGACTGCTGTAGGTAAACTTTCTACGGAAGGGCTTGAGGAAGTTTTCAAGCTTTTTTCTTCCGAGATTGGTGGAGGAACTAATGCCGAAGAATTGAAGGAGATGTTCCAGAAAACATATCTGGAGCATAATAACTTGACCGATGCCACGCGCTATCTGGCGAACAGGTTATTTGGCAAAGAAGGCCTTGTTATCGTCGCAGCTGGAGATTCCCGTTTGAAAAAGCATTTTTCCGTCCATATAAAGAACGAATTATTAAATGAGTCTTCTTCAAAAGCCTCTCAGGCAGCTATAGATTCCCTGCAAGAACAGGACTATAAAGTACAGGTGAATCCGCGCGATATCAATTTATTTTATCTCAATGATGAGATTCGGGAACGTATCGTTAAAAAAGATGCTCAGTACTTTGTTCATGAAACAGAGATAAGCTGGAGTAGAGAGGAAATACTTGCACAAGTGGATGCGCATCCGGAACGTTTTAGCCCAAATGTCATGATGCGACCGCTTTACCAGGAAGTGCTGCTTCCAAATCTTTGCTATATAGGCGGAGGTGGAGAACTTGCTTACTGGTTGCAGCTAAAGAATTATTTCGAAGCTGAAGATGTGGTTTTTCCAATGTTGTTACTTCGGAATTCAGCATTACTGCAAACTGCTAAACAGGATGCCAAACGCAGAAAACTCGATATTTCACTGAAGGAATTATTTCTGAAACAACATGAGCTGATCAATCGAAAGGTTCGGAAAATCAGCAATATCAATATTGATTTTTCAGAACAGAAAGAGCATTTGATTCAGCAATTTCAGCAAATGTATGAGTTGGCTGAGAAAACCGATAAATCATTTATTGGTGCAGTAAAAGCTCAGGAAGTAAAGCAGCTTAAAGGTCTCGACAATCTCGAAAACCGACTCCTGCAAGCACAAAAAAGAAAATTAAAGGATGAAGTAGAGCGAATCGCTACGCTACAGAATGATCTATTTCCAAACAGGAGTCTGCAGGAGCGGCAAACAAATTTCTCTGAATATTACGATGAATACGGTCAGGAGCTTATCGAGCGCCTTTTAACAGAATTAGATCCTTTAGACGCAAACTTTAAAATTATCACTTTTGGAAAAGAATAGAATGCATACCATAGATATGGATCTGGTTGAGATGACGCTGGACGTGATGAAGTATGCTATCGATCGTATATCTAATGTAACGCCAGAACTTGGTGCACCAAAGAAGGAAGAAGAACTGTTGAGACTTGTTGGAGAAACTATAACTCCTGAAGGTATTGGAGGTGAAAGTGCATTCCAGTTATTTAAGAACGTACTGGTTAAAGCAACGGTACCTATTGATCATCCAAGACACCTGGCATTTGTTCCCGCTGCACCAACCAGGGCCGCGATCATGTTCGACCTGGTAACTTCAGCTTCCAGTATTCACGGTTCTTACTGGATGGAAGGAGCCGGAGGGATATTTTGTGAAAACCAGGCGATGAAATGGCTGGTAAGTTTAACCGGTCTACCGGAAACTGCTTTTGGTGTATTTACAAGTGGTGGTACAGCTGCAAATCTTTCAGCATTAGTTACTGCAAGAGAGGAGTGGCGAGAACAAAAGCCAGCTCACGCCAAAGATAGAGCACTTTTGATCACTTCAACAGGTGCACATTCTTCAATAAAATCCATGGCAAAAGTAATGGATGCAGATGTTTACCTGGTAAATTCAGAAGAAGAATTTTTGTCGGGAATTGTACTTCAGAACGAATTAGAAAATTTAAGTGAACAGGATAGAAATAGACTTTTCGCTGTGGTAGCTACGGGTGGAACCACCAATGCCGGGATTATAGATGATCTGGAAGGGGTGGCAAATGTTTGTGCAAGGGAAAATATCTGGCTGCATGTAGATTGTGCTTATGGAGGTGGAGCGCTGGCTGCAGATTCTGTAAGACATTTGTTTAACGGCATCGAGCAGGCAGACAGTATTACTATTGATCCTCATAAATGGCTGTTTTCACCATACGATTGTGGCGCGGTTATCTATAAAAATCTGGAACTTGCGAAAAAAGCACATTCTCAAAAAGGTGCTTATCTTGAGATATTCAAGGACGAAGGGGCACAAGGATTTAATCCTGCAGATTACCAGATCCAGCTTACCCGTAGATTACGAGGGATGCCATTATGGTTTTCACTGGCGATGCATGGAACTAACAAGTATAAAGAAGCTATTGAACGAGGGATAGAACTTGCAAATATTGCCGCTTCCAAAGTGAAGCAGAATGATTTGCTTGAACTGGTAAGACCGGCAAGTTTATCTGTAGTCTTATTTAAGAGAAAAGGATGGTCTGCGGAAGATTACCGTGAATGGACCTACAAGAATCATAATTCAGGATTTGCACTGGTCACCCCATCTCTGTGGAAGGATGAAAGTGTTGTGAGATTCTGCTTTATTAATCCGGATACTACTGAAGATGATATTGAGCAGATACTGGCTACTTTAGACTAATACTTAATCTATCTCATATTCAAGCCGCATTGTTATAGATGCGGTCTTGTTTTTATCTGCCGTGTTATATGCACCGCTCCAGCTAAAATCCTCGCCGCTATTCTGGCCGGTGATCTGAAACACGCCCATATTGGCACTTTTGAGATCGCCAAGATCTTCCCCGCTGTTCGATGCGATTTTTTCTGCACGTAGTCTGGCATCCTCTGTAGCTTTAGAGATCATTTCAATTTTGAGATCTGCCATTTTGGTATAGTAATACCTGGGAGGAGAGGAATTAAACTGGACGCCTTTATTCAATAATTCCGTGATCTCACGTGACACATTTTCGATAAGTTCTACATTATTGCTTTCGATTTTTACAGGTTGCGTTAGTTCGTAACCCTTAAAAATACTGCCCACATAATTCCCGTTTTGATACTGATTCTCCTGCTGTTCATTAGTTTGAACAGAGTTGAAGACAATGTTCTCATCTTTAATCCCTTTACCAATAAGATAGGATCTTACAATATTTTTATCCTGATCAAGTTGATTATATGCTGCTTCCAGATTAGGAGAATTTCTACTGAATCTACCTTCCCACACAATTAGATCTGAAATGAAATTTTCACTACCTGAACCGGTCACCGAAATGACACCATCGGGATTAGCTCTGGAAACATAAGCATCACTCAGAAAATAGGCTGCAGCCATGATCGCGATGGCAAAAATTATAGCATTTAAATATTTCATAATGGACAAAGTCTTAATGCATTTTAAATATAGAAAATTTCCATCTTCCTTTGCCGGCTTTTTTTACCTAAATTCCTATTTTTGCACATGCAAAACAACGTACTCATCCTAGACTTTGGTTCGCAGTATACACAGCTTATTGCAAGGCGTGTTAGGGAACTGAACATTTATTGCGAGATCTATCCATACTCGAAAATTCCAGAAGATTTATCAGGTTTTAAAGCGGTTATTCTTTCAGGAAGTCCATTTTCTGTAAGAGCCGAAGATGCCCCGCACCCAGATCTGTCACAGATAAGAGGTAAATTGCCTATGCTGGCAGTTTGCTATGGTGCTCAATATCTTGCCCACTTTTTCGGTGGGAAAGTTGAACCGTCAGATACAAGGGAATTTGGAAGAGCGAATCTTTCGGTGATCAAGGATGCAGAATTGTTGTTTGAAGATATCAAGGAGAATTCACAAGTCTGGATGAGTCACAGTGATTCTATTATAAACCTTCCTGCAAATGCGGTAAGACTGGCGAGTACTTCAGATGTGCTAAATGCAGCTTACAGAATTGAAGGGGAAGAGACCTACGCAATCCAGTTTCATCCAGAAGTTTACCATTCAACCGATGGTAAGCAATTATTAGAGAACTTTCTTGTAAAGATCGCGGGTACTGAGCAAAGCTGGACGCCTGGAGCCTTTGTGGATCTTACAGTTTCAGATTTACAGGAAAAGATCGGAGACGATAAAGTGGTACTGGGTCTTAGTGGAGGTGTGGATTCTACGGTTGCCGCCGTTTTATTACACCAGGCAATCGGCAAAAACCTGTACTGTATTTTCGTTAATAATGGTCTTCTACGAAAGAATGAATTCGAAAGCGTACTGGACCAATACAAGGACATGGGGCTTAATGTAAAGGGAGTGGATGCTTCGGCACGATTTCTGGATGCGTTGAAAGGTCTTTCAGATCCTGAAGAAAAGAGAAAAGCAATCGGGAATACTTTTATTGAAGTTTTCGATGACGAAGCTCACGAGATCAAGGACGTTGTATACCTGGCGCAGGGAACTATCTATCCAGATGTGATCGAGTCGGTTTCAGTTAATGGACCTTCAGTAACGATCAAGTCGCACCACAATGTGGGAGGATTACCCGATTTCATGAAGCTGAAAGTGGTAGAGCCGCTAAGAATGCTATTCAAAGATGAAGTTAGAAGAGTAGGAAAGGAACTTGGAATTGACAAAGTATTACTCGGGAGACATCCATTTCCAGGTCCGGGACTGGCGATTAGAATTCTTGGTGATATAACGGCAGAAAAAGTGCGAATACTTCAAGAAGTAGATCATATCTTTATACAGGGATTAAGAGACTGGATGTTATATGACAAAGTATGGCAGGCCGGAGCGATCTTACTACCCATACAGTCGGTAGGAGTCATGGGTGATGAAAGGACTTACGAGCAGGTTGTAGCATTGAGAGCTGTGGAATCCACAGATGGAATGACTGCAGACTGGGTGAATCTACCTTACGAGTTCTTGCAAAAGACTTCGAATACAATAATCAACCGGGTGAAAGGCGTTAATAGAGTAGTCTATGATATTAGCTCCAAACCGCCGGCAACTATAGAGTGGGAATAAAATCTCGAAAAAAGATAAAAGAATGAAGTACCTATTTGTGTTATGTTTCCTGTTCCAGGTGATAAGTATGTCTGCAAACGCGCAGTCGTACAAATATCATACTGTGAAAAAAGGTGAAACTGTGTTTAGTATCTCCCAGTCTTACAGTATTGATGAGGAGGATATCTATAAATACAATCCGGAAGCAAAGAACGGAATAGGGATCGATGAAAAACTCGTTATTCCAATTTCTGAAAATAATACTGAAGTGTCTTCAAATACAGAAACTTCAGTTACATCTGTATCTTTCAAAGAACACCAGGTAAAGAAAAAGGAGACGCTTTATAGTCTTTCAAAGGAATACGGAGTTAGTATCGATAATATTAAAAGGTATAATAAGCAGTTATATTCCAAGGAGCTTCAGATAGGAGAAACCATTCAAATTCCTGTTGGAAATATTCCTGCGGAAAACGTGGTGGTAAAGAATACTCCGCAACCGGAATCAACAAATCAGTCAGAGAAAGCTCCCGCAGAGAAACCTGTGAATTCTAAAGTTTCCAGTAGTTCGCAAAACTTCAAGACAAGAGAGCATATCGTACTTCCGCAGGAAACCAAATATGGAATTGCAAGAAAGTATGGGATGACGCTGAAGGAGCTGGACGAGATGAATCCTAAAGTAGAAATATTACAGCCTGGTATGATGATTCGTGTTGGCACTGCTGTCCTGGATGAGGAACCGGTGATTATCACTGATGATCGTTTTCGATTTTACGAAGTAAAACCACAGGAAACCCTTTACCGACTGTCTAAAAAGTTTGAAGTATCTCAGGATTCTTTGATCAGGTTAAATCCTGCATTAACAGAAGGATTGAAATTTGGGATGGTGCTAAAGGTTCCAAAAAAGGATGGAAATCCTGAAGATGAGGAGGACAAGAGGTACACCGGTATGGGATCAGGTTCGCAGTCTAAAGTAGATCTCAAATCTTCTATCGATAATCGCGATACTAAGGAGATCGCTTTAATGCTGCCGTTCCATCTGGATAAAGTTGATGCCGATTCAATTCCTACTTATCGTAACGCTATACTTAATGAAAGAGTGATACGAATTTCTCTTGATTTCCATAGTGGTGTTCTAATGGCTGTGGAGAAAGCGAAAAGCATGGGGATTTCTACAAAGCTTAAGGTGTATGATACCAGAAGAAGTACTGGGGAAGTCTCAAACATTTTAAGAACGAATAACTTTGATCATGTAGATGCGGTTATAGGTCCGCTAATTCAGGATGTAACAGAAACTGTAGCTGGAGCGTTGGAGAACAAGAACATTCCTGTGATCAATCCACTTAGTAATCGAAGTATGAAAGGCTACGGAAACTTATTCCAGTCCCGACCAAGTGAAGAATTTCTAAGATCGAAAATGGTTGACTATATCGCCAGAAATGCGAGTGGAAAAAATGTGATTGTTATTGCCGACTCAAAATCTTTTGCCATCAAAAATGAATTGATGAGTGCGGTACCTTCAGCGAGAACGGTAAATCCTTCAGATAATTTTGTTTCCGAAGCAAAACTGGCGGAAGTAATGTCTTCCGGCGAAAACTGGGTGATTCTTGAGTCTGAAAATATGAACCTTATAAGTAGTGTTGCTGCTGCTTTGAACAGGTTAACAAGAAATAATAAGATCACGCTGCTTACTACCAATAAGAATAATGGATACGAAAGTGATGTGATCTCCAACAATCATCTGGGAAAATTGAAACTTCATTACCCTTCAGTAGACAAGGAATTCGATACCCAGCAAGATGATGAATACGTAAAAGAGTATGCTAAGAAATTCAAAGTTCAGCCTAACCAGTACGCCATGCGTGGTTACGATCTTACAATGGATGTATTGTTAAGACTGGCTTCAGCGGAAGATCTATACGAAAGCTTTGAAAAATATCCTGGCTATACTGAATATTACGAGAGCAAATTTCATTATTTGATGAAGCCTGAGGGTGGATATACTAATGATGCGATCTATATTTTAAACCTGAATGAAGATCTAACTATAACTGAAGCAAATGACCTCTAAAGTTACATACCTCGGAAATTTAAGAACAGAAGCTGAACATTTGCAAAGTGGATCGAAGATGATCACCGATGCTCCTGTGGACAATCATGGTAAAGGGGAAGCTTTTTCACCAACAGATACGGTGGCAACGGCACTTGCTTCATGCATGCTTACGATCATGGGAATTAAGGCCAATGATCATCAAATGGAAATTGAGGGTACTACCGCTGAGGTTACCAAGGTGATGACCGATAAGCCTCGAAGGATTTCGAAAATTGAGATCAACATATCTGTAAAAGGAAGCTTTGAGGAGAAGGAAAAGAAGATCCTGGAGAACGCGGCACTTACCTGCCCGGTCTATCATAGTCTGCACACAGATATTGAAAAGCTAATAAATTTCAACTATTCGTGAGAAAAGTATTTCTCGTTTTATTTCTCTTAGGGATTGTCCATATTGGCGGTGCACAGGAAAAAAGAAAAATTGCTTGGGCTGATATAGATCGTCTTAGCTGGCAAAATTTTGAAGCTGCGCCAGATTATAATATAGATTTTTCAGCAAATACAAATTCCGGGATAAGCTATTCCTGGAACTATAGTACGAGCACAGGAAAGCCTGAGCTTACCAATGAAGTGAAAAGTAATTTTTATCCGGATTTAAGCTGGGTAAAGGACGTGAACAATCCCGAATATTTACTGGCTCATGAACGATTACATTTTGATATAACTGAATTGCATGCAAGGAAACTGAGAAAGCGGCTTGCTGAATATGAACCTGGCAGAAGGATCCGACAGGATTTAAAAAGACTTTATAATATTACTGAAACTGAAAGAGTCGCTATGCAGAATCGTTTTGATAAAGAAACTTCACATAGTGAAAATAAAGAAGCAGAGTTACGTTGGAGAAAATTTGTGGCTTCTAAATTGGCTGACTACGAAGATTACACGCTTTAAAATTGTTGGCAAGCGATTTTAGTTTCTTCAAATTCAGAAATCATTTCCTTTACAATTTCAGCAGCAGGTTTGATCTCATTGATCAATCCGGAAATCTGGCCTATTTCAAGTTCGCCTTCTTCCAGATCACCTTCATACATCCCTTTCTTTGCTCTGGCTCTTCCGAGTAAAGAAGTAAGATCTTCTTTGCTTGGAGATTTAGTATAAAGTTCCTGAACATCTTCAAAAAACTTATTTTTTAGTAATCTTACTGGTGCGAGTTCCTTAAGGGTAAGTACAGTGTCACCTTCTTTCGCTTTCACTACCATTTCCTTGAAATTCTGGTGAGAACTTGCCTCGGGTGTCGCTACGAACCTGCTTCCAACCTGCACAGCATCAGCGCCAAGTACCATCGCTGCAAACATTCCTTTTCCATTGCCAATCCCTCCAGCTGCTATCAGCGGAATATCGATCTTTTCACGAACCATAGGAATCAAGGTAAAAGTGGTAGTTTCATCACGACCATTATGACCACCTGCTTCAAATCCTTCAGCAACAATAGCATCTACACCGGCTTCCTGAGATTTTACAGCAAATTTTACACTGCTTACTACGTGTACCACTTTGATCCCATGACTTTGTAGATGAGATGTCCAGGTCTTAGGATTCCCGGCAGAAGTAAATACGATCTTAACACCCTCATGAATAATAATGTCCATGATCTTCTCAATATCGGGATAGAGCATCGGCACGTTTACCGCAAAAGGGTGATCGGTAGCTTTTTTACATTTTTGAATATGTTCCTTAAGGATCTCAGGGTACATGGAACCTGCCCCAATAATTCCAAGACCACCGGCATTAGAGACCGCACTGGCTAATTTCCAGCCGCTTGCCCAGATCATTCCCGCTTGTATTAAAGGATATTCAATATTGAAAAGTTCAGTGATTCTATTGTGCTTAAAACTCATTACTTTTTGATGATAAGAAATTTTTCAGTCGTGTTTTCAGATTCAAACATAGCAATATAAATACCACGAGAAAAGCCGGAAAGATTAATTTCTGAAGAAACGCTGCGTTCGCTTAAGACCATTTTTCCTGCGGTATTGAAAATCCGGATATTATAATCGGTTGCTGGTCCGGCAAATTTCAGAAATTCGTCTACTGGATTTTGATATAAAATTAATTCCGAAGAATTAGGAGCAACGGAATTAGCGGGAGTTGAAAAGTCTGGAATACCATACCCCAGGAAATTATTAGTTGAATTGCCAAGATGCCCCAGATCTCTAATCAATTGCATCACCTCGAAATTAGTCCATTCCGGGTTTAATTGCCAGAGGCATGCAATGGCTCCTGCCATGATCGGGCTGGAGAATGATGTGCCATTCACGCCAACGAGCCTATCATCTTCGTTGATAGCTGCGACCTCGATAGCCTGAGCCACCACATCAGGTTTAATTCTCCCGTCTGCGCTGGGTCCAACAGAACTAAATGGGGCATAATTACCTGAAGGATCAACTCCGCCAACGGCAAGCACATTAGCATCTGCAGGAGCACTTATGATATTGAAATAACCCTCGTCTCCACGATTTCCAGCTGAAGTTATCACAAGCATCCCCTTCTGCATAGCCATATTGGCTCCTCTGGAAATAAAACTTGTCTGCCCATCCATATCTTCCGGAA
>NZ_CAJWRQ010000009.1 GCF_913046405.1 uncultured Christiangramia sp. | reverse complement strand
AAACCACCTCACCATAACACAGGTAAATTCCTTTAGATCTTATAGGATACTTTTCGGCTACTGAAGGGAAAAGTACCACATCAAAAATGACTCCTTCAGGATCATAGAAAGTACCGAAATACATGTATTTGCCATTTGAAGTTCCGGTTTTTTTAGAGTTTACCAGGTTGCCATAGATCTCTATATTTTTCCCGATATGATCTTTTAGTTGCGAAGCTGTCACCACATTTTGTTTTAAAGGATCTTTCAGTAATTCAAAATGACTGCATAGGGGAAATCCCAGAAGTTCCATCTGGTCGTAAGCTTCGATCATTTTAGAAGCCTCAAATTCAGGCAATTCAAAATCTTTATGCTTTGGTTTAAAAAGTAGCGGCTGATTCGTTTTTGGTTTATTCTTATCCAGTTTGAAATAAGCTTTCCATAAAAGTTCGTGTTTGTCCATGCCGGTAAACCTGAAGGCGTTGATCTTCAGTAATAAGCTAAGTTGCTCAATAGAAATATGGATACGGTCTATAAAATCATCCAGCGAACTAAATTCTCCAAAGAATTGTCTGTTTTCCAGTATTTGCTGAATAGTTTTTGCTTCCAGCTCTTTAATATATCCAAAACCTAAATAGACGTTTTTTCCGTAGATGACATTAGGGTGGTCACTTTTATTGATACAGGGAGCGTGAATCGTGCCGCCCCAGCGTCTTATTTCCTGAATATAGGTTTGCAGATCATAGAAACCACCTCCATTGTTGATTGCTGCGACCATAAACTCCAATGGAAAATATTTCTTCAGGTACAAACTCTGGTAGCTTTCCACAGCGTAGGAAGCAGAGTGTCCCTTCGGAAATGCATAGCCGGCAAAAGAAGAGATCTGTTCCCAGACTTCATCGATCAGTTTTGGTTCGTAACCTTTAATATTACAATTTTCACGAAAGGTATTCTCGATCTTTTCCATTTGCCCCCGGGAAGTTTTTTTTCCACTCATCCCTCTTCGTAATACATCTGCATCATCCAGGCTCAAACCGGCAAAATGGTAAGCGACTTTCATTACATCTTCCTGATAAACCATCACGCCATAAGTGTCGGGCATGATCTCGTACATTACCGGGTGCGCTTCCTTTCTTTTTTCAGGAAAGCGATGTCTTAGAATAAATTCATCCTTCATTCCAGCGCTGGAAATTCCTGGTCTAATTACAGAACTTGCTGCAACCAGGTTTAGGTAATCCCGGGTTTGTAGTTTTGTAAGTAAACCTCGCATGGCAGGGGATTCCACGTAAAAAACTCCCATACAATCGCCGGTTGTCAGCAATTCGTTAATAGCAGGATCTTCTTTAAAAGCTTTGATATTTTCGATATCCTCTAATTTGGCGTCTGGCTGATTCTGTTTTACGATCTCGATGGTATCGGTGATTTTTGATAGTCCGCGTTGGGCAAGAATATCAAATTTATGAATGCCTACTTCTTCAGCAATGTTCATATCGATCTGCATCGTCCGGAAGCCTTTGGGAGGTAAAAACGTAGCAGCATAATTATGAACCGAATCGTCCAGGATCAAAATTCCGCCGGAATGAACACTCAAATAGTTAGGAAAGCCTTCTATGAGTTTGCTGTACCGGATCACCAGTTTCTCCAGATGATCCAGGTTGTTATAAGTGTAGAAACCAGAAGCGAGCTTATCGATATTTTCTTTAGGCAAACCAAAAACCTTCCCAAGTTCACGGGCAACCGCGCGCTGTTTGAAAGTAACATAAGTACCCATAAGCGCTGTATTCTTATACGTGCCAAAAATATAATCTGTAATATCATTACGGTCTTTCCATGAAAAATCAAGGTCAAAATCTGGGGGAGATTTCCGGTTAGGATTTATAAAACGTTCAAAATAAAGATCAAGTTCTATAGGATCCACATTGGTGATGCCAAGAATATAGGCAACGATAGAATTCGCACCACTACCGCGTCCTACAAAAGGATAATTTTGTGAACGCGCATAGTCAACGATTCCCAGGTTGATAAGAAAATAAGAAACAAACTCAAGCCTGATGATAGATTCCAGTTCTTTTTCAACCCGAGTGTAAACTGCCCGATTTGCATTTGGGTATTTTTTAGGAAGTTTTTCGTAGGTGAGCCGCCGGATCATATCTGCATCCTCTTCAATAGTGTTTCGATAGACCTTTAAATTCCGGTTCTGTCCTTTTCCGAAGTCATAATGCACCTTGCAAGCGTCCATAATTTGTTGTGTATTTTCCAGAATATGAGGGAAATCTTCAAAAGCGACTTCCATTTCCCTTTTGGGATACATTTTATGTGAAGCTTTTCCCTGCTCTGTTTCAGGAAGCTTGCTAAGCAGCAAATTATTGTCGATCGCCCTTAGTAAGCGGTGCGCATTAAAGTCCTTTTTATTCCGAAAGCTGACCGTTTGTAGAATAACCAGTTTATCCTTCAGATTTCTGTATTCTGAAAACCTTAGTTTCCCGATCTCTTCTTTGGAAACTCCTATATATTCATTGCTTCTGAAATTTTTACGTTTTTGTTCCACCACTTTTCCGAAGGGATAAATGATAAAACAATCGGGTAGTTGTGGAGCTACCGTTTCAAAATCTTTCTTTTCATGAAGGTGATTTGAAAGATGATCGTTTAGCTGAAGGAAGCCAGCATTGTTTTTCGCCAGTCCAATATATTGTTGCTCGGCAGCATTTCTAAAGTCAATTCCCAGAACCGGTTTAATTTTGGTTCCATTGGTAAGCCTTAGAAACTCCAGGCAGGCAGAAGTATTGTTGATGTCTGTAATAGCGAACTGCCAGATATCGTTGGAGTAGGCGAGCTCACACAACTCCCTGATGGGAAAAGTCCCATATCGCAGTGAATAGTATGTGTGGCAGTTTAAATACATCAATAATCTTTTTATACTTCAGAATAGATCATCATTATTGTTTTCTATGAGCAAGAACGATTGGTGGCTCCCCGTTAAAAGGATTCTTCATTCTGCCGATGGTTTTCGCATCCATAGCAGCAGCACGCATGACCGCATGTTCACCAAAACGATTTTTGATCTTATCCAGGGAATTGTAGAGATTCAGCATATCTTCAGAATCATCAAAAAGATTGATCTGGTAGTGACCACCCACGAGTCCGCTAAACTTGACCCCAATCAACCTGATGAGCAGGCGCCTGCTGTATAGTTGTTTAAAAAGTTCCTCGACCTTAGGAATTAGAATATGATCTGCACTGGTATACGGGATCCTTACCTGTTTGCTGTAAGTTTGAAAATCTGAATACCTGATCTTTACACTCACTGTGGAAACAAGTTTATTTCCCCGGCGAAGCTGATAGGCGAGACTTTCTGCCATGGCAACCAGCGTACCATGCAAACGGATCATATCGATAGTATCCCGGTTAAAGGTTCTTTCAGTTGAAATAGACTTGCGCTCGTGAAACGGAATGATAGGAGGATTGTCGATCCCGTGAGCACGTTTCCATATAGTACGGCCATTCTTACCCAAAACGCTCTCTAAAACCTCTACAGGCATCTTCTGAATTGTCTCAATCCTACGAACGCCGAGATTTAAAAGTTTCTGAAATGTTTTATTCCCGATCATCGGGATCTTGTTCACTGCAAGCGGAGCAAGAAATGTTTTTTCTGAACCTGCTTCGATGACTTTCTGGGCATAAGGTTTGCCTTCGCCGGTAGCGATCTTGGAAACTACTTTGTTGGTGGAAAGTCCGAAGGAAATAGGTAAATAAGTTTCTTTTTTGATAGTTTCCTGAAGTTCTTTAGCAAACTGGGTGATCCCGAAAAACCGATCCATTCCCGTGAGATCTGCATAGAACTCATCTACGCTGGCCTTTTCAAAAGAGGGAACTTTGCTACGAATAACTTCGGTTACCTCATGGGAGAATTTGGTGTATGTGGAAGCATTCCCTTTGATCACGATAGACTGAGGGCAGAGTTGCCTGGCAACTTTCATAGACATCCCGGAATGTACTCCAAACTTGCGAGTCTCATAACTGCAGGCTGCTACCACACCGCGATCTCCCAGGCCGCCTACGATAAGGGGTTTATCATTCAATTTGGAATCCAGACGCCTTTCTGCGGAAACAAAAAAGGTATCAAGATCCAGGTGTATAATTGATTTCTCTAATTTCATAATAGGAATAAATCCATTAAATAGGAATAATTCCAAAATTATAAATTTTATCTGGTTTATGATGTTGAGGGAGCGTTAAAAAGAAATGGAAATTTTGAAATTGAATGTTGAATTAATACTGTAATTTTAATTGTCAAATAATCGAAAGTTCAGTTTGATTCAAGTTACTTGCGCCTTGATAGAGGATAATCATAGAGTATTATGCGCGCAACGCAGTAAGAATATGAGCCATCCTTTGAAATGGGAATTTCCAGGTGGGAAACTTGAAGCTGGAGAAACACTGGAGAATTGTCTCAGGAGAGAAATTAAAGAAGAACTGGGATTAGATATTAAAGTTATACAACGTCTCCCTTCCAATATCCACAAATATTCTGATAACAAGATTATAGAACTTATTCCATTTCGCTGTTCCCTACAAACTTCAGAAATTATTTTAAAAGAGCACTCTACAATAGAATGGTCAACCGTATTCCAATTAGAAAAATTTGATTGGGCGGAAGCAGATATTCCAATTGTTAAACATTACATACAAACTTTTAGATGAGTTTTGAAACAGGGCTATACGAGCAGTTAATTAATAAGCTTATTAAAAATAAGTTAGAGTCACTTGACTGCCAAGAATTTCATATTAGTAAAACAGCGTTAGACAAAGAGGAAGCATCCCAATATCTAAGTCTTTATTTGTCAGAAACAATTCGTTTTGCTTTAAATGAAATTAAAGACAAGGATAGACCCTTGAAGCAAATTGAGATATCTAATAAGATCATAAGTTTATTGGCTGCAGAGCTTAAAAATTTAGATTTAACCAACAATCTTATAGAAAATGAAGGAAAGATACTGGAGGCCGTATTTTCAAAATCTAATTTTCCTTATTCCAATCTAAAAGATAGACTCAAAAAAATTACACCCTATACTCGCCTAAGTCAAAGTGAACTTTTCACAGGAAATAATACTGGAATATCTTTAGAAAGTGAGATTAAAAAAGAAATTCTTTCGGCTGATTCTATATGTTGGTTAGTATCATTTATTAAATACTCAGGAATTCGAATTTTTAAAAAGGAACTTGAAGAGTTCACGCATAGTGGTAAAAAATTAAAAATTATCACAACGTCCTACATGGGTGCAACAGATGCGAAAGCCGTAGAATATCTATCTTCTTTACCTAATACTGAAATCAAAGTATCCTATAATGTAGAGCATGAACGATTACATGCGAAGGCATACTTATTCCTGAGAAATTCAGGTTTTCATACAGGTTATATAGGCTCATCTAATCTCTCGAGATCTGCCTTAACCAACGGTCTAGAATGGAACTTGAAAGTGACAACCCAAGAGATCTCTCATATTATAGATAAGTTTCAGAAGACATTTGATACTTACTGGGAAGATCCAGAATTCGAAAATTATAATAACGGTAGAGATAGAGAGAAACTAATTAGTTCCTTAAAAAGACAGAGTCTTTACGGCACAAATCAAATCACTACATTTTTCGATCTAAAACCTTATCCCTATCAGGAAGAAATATTAGCCAAGCTCGATTCTGAAAGGATTATTCATAAAAGAAATAAGAACCTGGTGGTGGCTGCAACAGGAACCGGTAAAACAGTCATTTCTGCTTTCGATTTCAAACGCTTTAGAAATTCAAATCCAAATACAAAATTCCTATTTGTTGCGCACCGAAAAGAAATTCTAGAGCAAGCCCAAAAGACGTTTCAACATGTATTACGAGACTCTAATTTTGGGGAATTGTGGGTAGGAGGCTATGAACCCGTAAAGTATGATCAGCTCTTTGCTTCTGTTCAAACTTTGAACAGTCGATTAAAGAACTTAGAGATAGATGAGAGCTTCTTTGATTATATTATAGTAGATGAAGTACATCATATCAAAGCCGATAGTTATAGACCAATATTAAGAAGATTCAAACCTGAAATACTTTTAGGCCTTACCGCTACACCTGAAAGAATGGATGGTGGTGATATTACTGAAGATTTTCATCATAAAATTGCAGCTGAAATTCGGCTTCCTGAAGCATTAAATAGAAAGTTATTATCTCCATTCCAATATTTCGCACTTTCCGATTCTATTGATTTAACGAATGTAAGTTGGAAAAACGGCAGATACGAGATTAAAGAATTAACTAAGCTCTATACTGAAAATGATAGGCGGGTTGGGGATATCCTCAAAAATTGTGATGAATACCTTACAGATGTTCATGATGTGCAAGCTTTAGGTTTTTGTGTGAGTCAGGACCATGCAAAATATATGGCTGATAAATTTACAATTGCTGGGTTGAAAGCAGATTACCTAATAAGTGGGAATAGCTCCAATAGGGCAGTTTTGAAAGATAGACTCAGTAAAAAGGAAATTAATTACTTATTTGTCGTTGATATTTTTAACGAGGGTGTTGATATTCCAGAAATTGATACGGTCCTATTTTTGCGTCCTACCGAAAGTCTAACGATATTTTTGCAGCAATTAGGAAGAGGACTTCGCTTAGCCGAGAATAAAGATTGTCTTACAGTTTTAGATTTTGTAGGAAATGCAAAACCAGAATATGATTTTGAACATAAATTCAGAGCATTAATTGGGAGAACACATACTTCAATTATCAAAGAAATCGAAGACGAATTCCCGCATTTGCCACTAGGCTGCTCGATTATTTTAGAGCGGAAAGCTAAAGATATAATACTAAACAATATTAGAGAAGCTACGGAATTTAGAAGACCAGAGCTTCTTAGAAAAATTCAAAACTTCAAACATCATTCTTCAAGAATTCTTACTATAGATAATTTCTTAGATTTCCATCATCTAGAAATACAGCAAATTTATAAAAAAGGAAGTTGGAAAAGACTTTGTGCAGATGCCGGTATAATCCAGCAATTTGAAGAACCTAATGAAAAAGAAATATCAAATTTTATAAGTAGCAGGTTGATACATTGCAATTCAGTAAGTTACCTCACTTTTATAAAGCAACTGTATAATAATAGTTTTGAAGTTTCTAAGGATTCTGAAATAGATCATTTGAAAACTTTGATGCTCCATTATGACATATGGCAAAAATCTGGTCCAGACCTCAATTTCGACGACTTACAGTCAAGCTTGAATCAAATCAAGAAAAATCCTGTAATGATTCAGGAAATCGTGGAAGTTGTTGATTATTGTCTAAATAGGATAGATTTTATTGAGAAACCTATTAATCTTGGATTCCCATTCCCATTAAAAATTCATAGTCGTTATAATCGTAACCAAATTCTTGTAGCCATTAGAAAGCATAAGTTTGACAAGGCTAAACCAAGTAGGGAAGGAGCATCTTATGAAAAATCTATAAATACTGAGGCATTGTTTGTCACCCTTAAAAAGTCTGATAAGGATTATTCACCTACTACTATGTATGAGGATTATGCATTAAATAAAAATCTATTTCACTGGCAGACTCAAAATAGTGCATCTCCAAATACATCAAAAGGACAAGCGTATATTCAAAGTGAAAAAAACGTCCTATTATTTGTGAGAGAACAAGCTAAGGATGCGTATGGATTTACGATGGGTTATGTGTTTTTGGGAGAGGCAATATTTCAAAGTCATTCAGGTGAGAAACCCATGAATATTGAATGGAAATTAGAGGAGCCAATGCCGCCGTCTATTTTAAAAGAGAGTCAGAAATTAGCTGTTGGATGAACTTGACTTATGATTGAAGAATCTATTGCAAAATATTTAACTTACTTCAAGAAATTGAACCGCGGTTATTCTAAGAATCTTGGCCGTGCGCCGCATAAACCAATTTTACTGCTTTCAATTCTTCAATTGATTCAAGGTGGAAGTATTGATTCCACTAAGATATTTATTACTCCAGAATTAATCTTGGCCTTCAAAAGAAATTGGAAACAACTTGTAGATACTGGTCACACTGCTAATTTCTCTCTTCCCTTTTTTCATTTGAAATCTGAACCCTTTTGGTACTTAATTCCCAAAGCTGGTGGTAAAATTTCAGTTACAAAATCAAAGAGTATAAAAAGCTTCAAGTATCTAAAAGAGAATTTGGCATATGCTGAGATAGACAAAGAGTTGTATGTTCTATTACAACATCCAATTTCAAAAACATTGTTTGAACAATTTATTTTGGATCAATATTTTACTTCAACAAAAAATCAATATTCAGAACAACAAAAAACCAATGAGGAAAGTTTTATCGAAAATTCCATTCTAAATGAATCATCTGAGATCTATCAGAGTCAAATTATCAGCTTAAGAGAACGCCTAAAAGATGACGAATTCGAGGAGGAAATTTTCGTTCGGGGCGGGCTGTTCAAAAGAACAATTCCAAAAATATACGAATATACCTGTTGCATTTCTGGACTTAAGATTGAGACCAGTAATAATGTTCAAATGGTTGATGCCTGCCATATTTATCCATTCAGCCTTTCTAGTGATGACACAGTTCCTAATGGTATCGCATTGTCTCCAACGATGCATAGAGCTTTTGATCGAGGGCTGATCACAATTAATTCAGATTATATAGTTCGAGTTTCACCAACCGTAGACGATCAAAACTCAGAGTTTTCAATCACCCAATTCGATGGTAATCAAATTATGCTTCCTAGAGAAGAACGTTGGTTTCCATCTCTACAATCGCTAAGGTGGCATAACAAAGAAGTCTTTCAACTATAACAACCGATATTTCGTAAAAATTTGATCGAGATTATAATCAATCTATTTTTTTCGTAACTTAATAATTCATTAATACCCAGGATTATGAAAGGATCTTCAGGAAAACGCGGACTCATAAAAAAATATGCTACAGATTTTATCTTTTCTGAAAAAACCAGGTTTGTTCTGGATGGCACCGGATTTCGCAATCCTTCAGAAGAGCCGGGATCAAAAATTATAAAATTCAGATTTGATAATTCAGGTGCAGATAAAGCGACCAAACCCGTCTTTCGTTGTATCTATAAAATGATGAGAAAATTTAATCTATCCTTAAATTAAGCGCTTTCAGAAAATAGAAAATTAACTCTTAGACATAAAATAAAAAATACTATCTTCGTTTGTATGGAGGAACCCGAAAATCCTGAGAGTAGGGGAAACACTTAATCTAACCAAATGAAGTTTAAATCTTTACTAATCATTGCCATCGCTGCAATGACATTGTCCAGTTGCTCTTTTAGACTGGTTGACTTTACCGTAATTAGTTCAAAAAATGTAAATCTTGACATCGATAGAGCTCAGGGTGTAAAAACTGAGGGTAAAAAATCTTATTTTCTAGGAATTGGATGGAATATTAAAGATGCTATGGATGAAGCTTTGGAAGAAGCAGGTCCTGAGTATGACATGCTAATTGATGGTGTGGTAAGATACACCAGCTATCCTTTCGTTTCGGGAGTGACTGTAGAAGGTACTGCTGTAAGCACTAAAGCAATGAAAGCCCGTATGGGAGAAGCAGGTTTCCAGGACTGGTTAAATGGCCAGAACGTACTTTCTGAAGAAACTGCGGTAGTGATTCCTGAGTGATCATTCGGAATTGAAAACAAAAAGCCCGGTCATACGACCGGGCTTTTCTTTTGAAACTAAAAAACTAAATTAGTCTTCAAAATATACTGCAGATACTCCAGAAAGCATATTATTCACAGCTGGAGTTGCATTTCCGCTTGCATTTGATGCATCATCAAAAGCTAGTACTCTACCACCACCATTAGCAAGTTCAGCAACATAGATCATATCAGAATCTGCATCGTAAGCAACATTTACCGGGTTACCCAATAAAGTAGCTGCTCCAGAAATTCTCATTTGATCTGAAAGACCTAAAGTTGCAGCATCCATTGTATTATTAAATTTACTGTCAAAGTCAGTAATTACATGAAGTCCACCATCAGCATCAGATCCTGCATCTCCAATATCTGTAAGTACCATCGTCCCACCATCATAGTCTAAACCATGAGTTCTCACGATTCCTTCTACCATAACAGTTTTTGTAGCGCTCACCATTCCGTCTGTATTATTAGACAGGAAGTTGTCGAAACTAGCTAGCATATTTGTAGTATCTACAATCGCGTACAATGTATTTCCAACAAACTCGATACCCCAAACTTTAAAGTCTACGGTTACTGTGTTTCTTAGTGTGAAACCATTGTCTTCTTTACTATAGATATAAAATCTACCATCGGCAGTGGTGTCATCACCATCAACATCGGCATTATCTGCAACTACGATAAGGTCACCATTAACAGCAACATCTCTAGGGCTCATTAGATCACTAGAGCTCATAAACTCTGCAGATACTGTAGACATAGATCCATCCCACATATCAACATCTCCATAATACTGAAGTTGTTTAGGGTCTCTGGAAGCTACGATTAAAGAACTGTCATCTTCGTCATAAAAAATTCCTTCAGCATCTGTTGAAGAAGTATTTACTGTATAAGAAGTACCATCATCAAGATTGTACTGTACTACAGATCCAGAATGTGTGGTAGCATATAACATTGCAGAATCCATCTCCACGATATCATCGGTCATGTCATCATCATCATCTGAACATGAGGTGAATCCCAACATAGCGGACATCGCTATAAATAATAAAGGTTTTTTCAAAATTTTCATAAGTAACTTTTTTATTGATTACATGAATACTTACGAAACATACCAACTCCGGTTTTCTGAATAGAAGCTTTTAACTCAGGATTAAGCTTTTTAACTCAGGCTTGTTAAACTGAAATTAAAATATGAACTGAATTAACAAAAAAAGCCTCTGCGAGGGCAGAGGCTTTTGTAATCAACAAGTGGTTAATTTCTAGTACCTGTAGTATTCTGGCTTGTATGGTCCTTCAACCGTTACACCAATATATTCTGCCTGATCCTGTTTAAGTTCAGTTAGTTCAACTCCAATTCTTTCCAGGTGAAGCTTGGCAACTTTTTCATCAAGATGCTTAGGTAACATATAAACTTCGTTATTATACTTATCTGTATTATTCCAAAGTTCCATCTGTGCCAGGGTCTGGTTTGTGAAAGAATTACTCATCACGAAACTAGGATGTCCAGTTGCACAACCTAAATTCACCAAACGGCCTTCAGCAAGAAGAATGATATCTTTCCCGTTGATAGTGTATTTGTCAACCTGTGGTTTGATCTCTACTTTAGAACTTCCGTGGTTTTCATTTAACCAGGCAACAGCGATCTCGTTATCAAAGTGACCAATGTTCGCTACGATAGTTTTGTCTTTCATCGCCTCGAAATGCTCTCCACGTACGATGTCTTTATTTCCTGTGGTAGTAATGACGATATCTGCTTTCGGAAGAACAGTTTCCAGTTGTTTCACTTCAAAACCATCCATTGCTGCCTGTAAT
Source organism: uncultured Christiangramia sp. (assembly GCF_913046405.1). Taxonomy (GTDB): domain Bacteria; phylum Bacteroidota; class Bacteroidia; order Flavobacteriales; family Flavobacteriaceae; genus Christiangramia; species Christiangramia marina. The sequence continues at coordinate 37,763 of NZ_CAJWRQ010000009.1, read as the reverse complement.
GCACAAATTGGATCAATTTCAGTAACAGTTACAATAGAACCAGCACCTTTAAAAGATTGCGCTGTTCCTTTTCCAACATCACCATACCCACAAACAACAACTCGTTTACCAGCTAGCATCACATCTGTAGCACGACGAATCGCATCTACTGCACTCTCACGACAACCGTATTTATTATCGAATTTTGACTTGGTTACTGAATCGTTTACGTTGATCGCCGGCATTGGAAGCGTTCCATTTTTCATACGCTCGTATAATCTGTGAACACCCGTAGTTGTTTCTTCTGAAAGTCCTTTAATTCCCTCAGCAAGTTCAGGGTATTCGTCAAGTACCATATTGGTAAGATCTCCACCATCATCAAGAATCATATTAAGTGGCTTACGATCTTCCCCAAAGAAAAGTGTTTGTTCGATACACCAGTTAAATTCCTCTTCAGTCATTCCTTTCCATGCATAAACAGGAATACCGGCAGCAGCAATAGCAGCGGCTGCATGATCCTGAGTAGAAAATATATTACATGAACTCCAGGTTACATCTGCCCCTAGTTCTACCAAAGTTTCGATAAGAACTGCAGTCTGGATCGTCATATGTAAACAACCCGCAATTCTGGCACCTTTTAAAGGCTTGGATTCCCCAAACTCTTTACGTAATGCCATAAGTCCCGGCATTTCAGCTTCAGCAAGTTCAATTTCAAGGCGGCCGTATTCGGCTAGCTCAATATCTTTGACTTTATAGGCGGTATACGGTACTGTTTTAGTTGACATATTATTATATTTGAATATTAGCAATTTTAATGTCGCAAAAATAAGGAAAAGCTTAGAAAATATATGCCTCTTTATAAAACAATAACAGTTGATGAACGTACTAAAGTCTTCATTTGGAAGGTGGAAGAGTCTTTTGATTGGCTCGCAAAAGGGATCGATCTTACAGCACATTGTCAAAAAAGAGTAGACGATATGAAATCTGAAATTCACCGTCGTGGATTCATGAGCATTAGACATTTGATGGCCGAGGCAGGGTATACAGATCATGATCTTTATTATGACGAAATAGGGAAACCCCATCTTCGGGATGACAGGTATATTTCCATTACTCATTCATTCAATTTCACCGCGATCATTATTAGTAATCGCGATGTAGGGATTGATATTGAAAAGCAACGGGAAAAGATTCTAAAGATCGCTAACAAATTTACTCCGCTTAACGAATATCATACCTTGGCGAATGAAGACGCGTTGATACGGAAGCTTACCATTGTCTGGGGTGCCAAGGAATCTGTTTATAAATTGATTGCCAGGCCTGGAGTTGGTTTTTTACAGCATATCAATGTGACCGACTTTGATTTCGACGATTCCAAAACTACTGCTCATGTGAGATACCATGAACTGGATTCCTGGTATGATATCGATTTCCTCGAATTTGAGAATTTCACCTGTGTTTATGCCCTTTCTTCTACCGTAAACAACAAGTAATGCACGAAGTACTCAGCTATTTGCAGGATATACAGCAAGCTTTTGTAGAGAATAGAAAGTTACTTGCGATCCTGATAGATCCCGATAAATTTGATGAGCAACAGGTTGATGATTTTTTTCAAAACCTGCCTTGTGAAACAACCCATATTTTAGTTGGAGGCAGTACGGTGGAACATGGGAGAACCTGTGCCGTGGTCTCAGCTATCAAGTTGGTAAGCAGACTTCCGGTGATACTTTTTCCTGGCGATTCTTCTCAGATCTCTTCGGAAGCAGATGCGTTGCTTTTTCTAAGCTTGATCTCGGGGAGAAATCCTGAATTTCTAATCGAACAACAGGTGCGCTCTGTGGAGAAGATCAAAAGTTCAGATCTTGAAGTGATTCCTACTGGTTATATTCTCATTGATGGTGGCAGGGAAACTTCAGTTCAAAAAGTAAGTAAAACCATTCCTATCAATCAGAAGGATCTAAAGCTTGTTGTAAATACCGCGCTGGCAGGACAGTATTCGGGAAAGAAATTAATTTATCTTGAAGCTGGAAGTGGCGCAGAATACCCGGTTTCTTCGGAAATAATTAAGGCGGTGTCTTCCAGTCTCGAAATCCCCGTAATTGTTGGAGGAGGTATTCGAAAGCAGCAGCAAATGCACAATGCCTATAAATCTGGTGCGACAATGGTGGTCATGGGAACTGCTTTTGAAAAATAGTCTTTCGTTCTTGAATTAATGAAACTTCGGAAAATATTGATTGTTTCAGTTTTTTAATTCTTCTGAAGATCGCACTTCGACAGGCTCAGTGCAACAATTTGTTTCAGATTTTATGCTATCTAAATTTGTATTGGTGCACCGGTTATAATTTTTCATTTCTTCAGAAGACAGCACTTCGACAGGCTCAGTGCAACTACAGATGACACCTTTTAATTGAACATGATTATTCTAGCCGATTGACTAAAGCCCTGTGTTGATCAAATTTAAGCTGCCAACCATTCAGTAAACTTCAGATAATAGCTAACTTTGGAATACAAACCGCTATTATGAACATTTCAGTAGAACTTACGCTAACCCCAATTCAGGATGATTACGAACCGGCGATCATCAATTTTATCAAAAAAATGCGTGATTCCGGACTCACCGTAAAAGAAAACCCTCTAAGTACTCAGGTATATGGTGATTATGATGAGGTTATGGGTCTGCTCAATAATGAGATCAAAAATGCCTTTGAAGCGATAGACCGTGGACTCATGTACGTGAAAATTGTAAAATCTGATCGCTCCGAGTATGCAGCCGATTTTTGATTACCTGTTTAGTCAGTATTCAGATTATCCTACGCTTTTTATAATTCTGGAGATCATTGCCGTGATCTTTGGTTTTCTATCTGTCTGGTATTCCAAGCAAAATAATATCCTGGTTTATCCAACCGGTATCGTAAGCACGATGATCTTCGTATACCTACTCTGGCAATGGGAATTGCTTGGGGATATGATGATCAATGCCTATTATTTTTCCATGAGCATTTATGGCTGGTATGTATGGACGAGGAAAGTAGATGATGATCACTTTACGCCAATCACTTCTACCACCAGAAAAGAAAAAATACTTTCGGTGGTAATTTTTACAGGAACACTGCTCTTTGTTTTCGGGATCTATGAATGGTTCGATAAATGGAATAACTGGACGGCTTACGTAGATACGATCACAACCGCGATATTCTTCGTGGGAATGTGGCTTATGGCGAGAAAGAAAATCGAAAACTGGATCTACTGGATCATTGGAGATATTATTTCTGTACCGCTGTACTTTTATAAAGGGCTAACTTTAACCAGCTTACAATATCTTTTATTTACCATAATTGCCATTTACGGTTATCTAGCATGGAAGAAAAACTTGCGCAACGACCTTCGTCCTGCCTGAAAATAGTCCTGTTCGGCCCAGAATCTACTGGGAAAACTACGCTTTCAGAAGATCTGTCTAAATACTATTCTGAACCGCTGGTGCCAGAATTTATGCGGAAATATCTTCAGAAGGTATGGGATCTCGAACGTAGAATTTGCGAGCCTCAGGATATATTACCTATCGCCCGTGGACAGATGCAACTGGAAAATGAGAAGTCAGGACAGGCAGACAAGCTATTAATATGTGATACCGATCTACTGGAGATAAAGGTCTATTCTGAAGCTTACTATGATAATTTCGTAGATCCTCAACTTCTTAAACATGCGTTAAACAACGAATACGCTCTCTACTTTTTAACGTATATTGATGTTCCGTGGACGCCAGATGATCTAAGGGATAAACCTCACGACCGTGAGGGAATGTTTCAGAGATTTCAGCAAACGCTCGATGAATATCAAAAACCTTATATGATTCTGAAAGGTGATCGGCAAACCCGATTAAATTCCGCAGTGAAAAAAATTGACCAACTATTAAAAACTCATAACCAGTGAATTTTAACGAAAAAGATATCCTTCAGATTGAGAAAAAAGGAATAAGCAAAGATGAAGTAGAAGACCAGATCGCCATTTTTAAACGTGGTAACCTCAAGGTAAATATAACCGAAGCTGCTACGGTAGGAAAAGGCATTAGCAGGATAGAAGCTACTGAAAAACACGAATTGATAGATTTTTACAATTCAGAAAAATCTAAATACAGTATTCTCAAGTTCGTACCGGCATCTGGTGCAGCTTCCAGAATGTTCAAGGCTTTGCATAATTTTTCCGAAGAATTCGATCCGGAAAATGATGAGCTAAGAGACTATCTTGATAAAAAAGCTGATGCAGATCTTCAAAGATTTTTTGATCACGTAGATAAATTGCCTTTCTATAAACATGCGGTGAACAAAGCTAAAAAGAGCCATCCAGACTATGAGGATCTTTCACACGATCATCAGCATTCCATTCTGGTACACACGATCCTGGATCAAGATGGTCTCTATCTCAGCAATCTCCCAAAAGGCCTCGTTCCATTTCATAAATATGACACTCATATTTCCACTGCTTTTGAAGAACATTTATTCGAAGCCGCAAAGTACATTACTGTAGATGGAGTTGCCAGAGTTCATTTTACGGTAGCTGAAGGAGATCGCGAGAAGTTTGAAGCTGAGTGGAATGATGTTGGGGAACGTGTAGAGAAATCTACAGGGGTAAAATTCGAGATCCACTATTCTTACCAGGATCCAAAAACAGATACCATTGCGGTCACTGGCGAATTTGAACCATTTAGAACAGAGGAGGATACCTTGTTCTTTAGACCCGGTGGTCATGGCGCGCTTATCGAAAACATGAATCAGTTAGATGCCGATATCGTATTTGTAAAGAATATTGATAATGTGGTTACTGAAGATAAAGTTCAGCAGGTAGCCGATCATAAGAAATTACTGGGAGGAAAACTGCTGAAGGTTCAGACTAAAGTATATGAGTACCTTGAAACCCTGGACAAAGGAAATGTATCGCATGAAAAACTGGATGAGATCCAGACATTTCTGAACGATGAATTATTCGTAAAATCTGGTAGTGACGGCGATATGTTCGTGGAAAACCTGAAGCACAAACTTCGTAGACCATTGCGTGTTTGCGGGATGGTAAAGAACGAAGGTGAACCAGGCGGAGGTCCTTTTCTTGTGAAAGACAGCGACGGCAATACTTCCCTGCAAATAATTGAAGGAGCACAGATCGATAATAATAATCCGGAACAGGCTAAAACAGCGCGTGAAGCTACCCATTTTAATCCGGTGGATATCGTTTGCGGACTCAAAGACCACAAGGGAGAAGCTTATGATCTTAATGAGTATGTAGATGAAGACATGAGTTTTATTGCAGATAAAACAAAAGACGGTAAGGAGTTGAAGGCTTTAGAGAGACCTGGTTTATGGAATGGAGGAATGGCACGCTGGAATACGATCTTTGTAGAAGTTCCCGTGGAAACCTTTAATCCTGTAAAAACTGTTTCAGATCTGCTGAAGAATTCGCATCAACCAGCTTAATGGATCAACATCAAATTGAAACTGAGCTTGAATTTAAAGCTGTAAGAAGTTCAGGTCCCGGTGGGCAACATGCTAATAAGACCTCTACAAAAGTGGAACTTAGTTTTCATGTGGAGAATTCTAACGGACTTTCAGAAGCCGAAAAAGGCAGAATCCAAAGGAAGCTTGAGAACAGGATCAACCGCGAGGGATTTTTGAAGATGTCGAGTGAAGATTCCCGGAGTCAGCATTCCAATCGAGAGATCGTCATTCATAATTTTTTGGAAGTAATAAAATCTGCACTAAAAAAACAGAAACCTCGAAAGAAAACAAAACCATCCAGGGCTTCAAAACTGAAAAGATTACACTCTAAAAAGAAAAGATCGGAGATCAAGGCAAATAGAAAAAATCCCTTGAAGTAAAAGTGGGTATTAAATCCTCAGTTATTCTGTAGATTCCACGTAATTTCTTGAATTGGCATTGACCTTATGTGCATGTATTATTCTTTTATATCGCTGGAATACTGAGTTTTAAGAGGTGTAAATATAGTTTTTTAGTTTTGGTATAATTATTACTATTAAGTAAATAGGTTAGTATTGGGAACAAAATGAGTTACACTTAATTTATTTTGTTTTATAATTTAGATTTTCGGATTGAAAGGGCTCCCTCGGGAGCCCTTTCTGTATTTATGTCTCTCTGGAAAAATGACTCTGATTTTCTACACTCATTTCCTAAAAATCACAGAATATCTACATAATAAAGTGTGAAATAAATTTCAGCAATTCATCGAATCTATTGGTTATCTGGCGCTTCCGTAGAATTAATTGAATTTGGTATGATTTTGACTCTATTCTTTACATAACCACAAAACAATCATTATGAAAAAGTTTATTTTAAGTACAGCGACCATTGCAGCTTTACTTTTTACTACAGGAAATCTACACGCACAGGATGAAGAGATAGAAGTGGAGACCGAAGTGGAAATGGAACAGGAAACTACGGAATTTGAATCTATCGATGTGATCTCATTACCACAGAATATCAAAGATGCTGTATTGACCGACTATAATGGTGCAGTAGCTAGTGAAGCATGGGTAATGACCAAAGAGGATGAAACTAAGGTTTACAAACTGAACCTGGATGTAAAAGGTGAGCAAGAGCAAGTTTTTATAGATTCTGATGGAAACTGGCTTAAAGAAGATGGAACTGAAAAATAGAATTTGTCTGATCAATGAGAACCCAACTCAAGGCATATTGGATCCTATATGAAGTTTGAAAACTTGAAATTTATAGAAATGGTAGCAGCCTAGCTGCAACAACCATAACAACTAACACCAGATCCATTTCTATAAATTAAAAAGTTCATGACGTAGATCTGATCAAATGGAAACCAGTTACTTGCAAAATCTAAATTTTGCAGGCTACCTAAGGAGGCTTTTTCGAAGCCTCTTTTTTTATGCTTTCTTTTAAAACCATATGAGTTAAAGATTCTTACCTTTGCAGCTCACTAAAGCTATTCTATGTCTAAAGTTCTGGTCGTTGAAGACGATGTTGCCTTCGGTACTATGCTCAAAACCTTTTTAGAGAAAAGGGAGTATAAAGTCGAGCTGGTATTTTCTGCAGCAGAAGCATTCAATAAGATTGAAAAAAGCAACTTTGAACTTGTACTTACAGATGTTCGCTTGCCAGATCATGATGGCCTTGAGATCCTGAAAAAGGTTAAAGCTAAGGACATTGCTACTCAGGTGATCGTAATGACGAGTTATGCTGAAATCAGTATGGCTGTAAATGCAATGAAAGAAGGTGCATTTGATTACGTATCCAAGCCATTTCGACCTGAATCAATATTGCAAACGATTGAAAACGCCTTGCGTACCAAGGTGGTAGCACCAAAAGAAGTTGCCGCGAAACCCGCAAAGAAAGCCAGCAAATCCAGTACAACAACACAAAGACTTGATCTTGTAGAGGGCGTTAGTGAACCTTCCCGAAGACTTGCCGATTATGTGGAACTGGTATCCCCAACAAACATGTCGGTTTTGATCACCGGTGAAAGTGGTACGGGAAAAGAGCAGGTTGCAAAGAGCATCCATCTGGAAAGTAAAAGACGTGATGCGCCTTTTATCGCTGTAGATTGTGGAGCGATCCCAAAAGAAATAGCATCCAGTGAATTCTTTGGTCATATCAAAGGTTCCTTTACCGGCGCGATAAACGATAAAACCGGTCACTTTGAAGCCGCCAACGGTGGAACATTGTTTCTTGATGAAATCGGAAATCTTAGTTATGAACTTCAGGTACAATTATTACGTGCGCTTCAGGAAAGACGTGTAAAGCCTGTTGGTAGTAATAATGAGATAGAAGTAGACATCCGTGTGGTAACAGCAACCAATGAAGATCTCTCGAATGCAGTAAAAGAAGGTGATTTTCGTGAAGATCTTTACCATAGACTTAATGAGTTTTCTATAAAAATTCCTGCACTTCGCGAGCGTAAAGAGGATTTGATGTTGTTTGCGAACCATTTTCTTGATGAGGCGAACAAGGACCTGGAGAAAAATGTGCTTGGCTTTACAGATAAAGCGATAGATGCATTTAGGAATTATAACTGGCCTGGTAATCTTCGTGAACTTCGGAACATGGTGAAAAGAGCAGTATTGCTCACTCAGGAAGATCTAATTCCGCTAAAAGTTTTACCTCATGAGATCGCAACTTCCAGTCGTTCTACGGAAAACGATTACGGCTTGTTTAAGAATAAGAATGAGGAACAGCTAATTCTTGATGCTCTTGAGAAAACCGACGGTAATAAAAGTAAAGCCGCCAGAATGCTTTCTATAGATAGAAAGACGCTTTATAATAAGCTGAAGCAGTACGGCATCAAGCTTTAACTTTCGCTGCGATATCGTTTAATAGCTTTTCAAGCTTTTCCTGAAGATTTAAAAACTCAGTTTCATTTATATTTTTCCTTTCCTCAAGCTTTAATAGATCTGGCGTGATGGTATGTGCCTGCATTTGTCTAAGCATGGGTAGCATTCTATGAGCAGTTTTGCCCAATTCACCCTCGTTCTGACTTTCCCATGCCGATTTCAACTGAACCATACTTTCTTTGGTTCCCTCAATAAAGGCCCGAAGTATTTCTTTAAAGGCATGATCATCTTTACCAGCAAATTCATAAATCTCAGAAAGATCGTAAAGACCTGTTTGCAGCTCTTTAGATCCTTCCTGTACATTACTGGAAACTGTTTCTTTGTGTTCCAAGTCCAGCACTTCAGCAATGGTATCTTTTAAAGTTGAAGATTTATAGGGTTTAAGTAATTTTTCATCAAAACCAGCATCCATATAGACTTGTTTTTCAAGATCTGTACGACCCGATAGAGCGATAACAGGCAGATGCATGATCTCATCGGTACCGCGAATAGTCTTAATTAGTTCAAAACCATCCAGCACTGGCATTTGAATATCGGTAAGAATAAGATCATATTCTTTCCCATTTATCTTTTCCAGCGCGATCTTACCATTTGCCGCAGTATCAATTTCGAAACCCATAGATCTGGATAGTTCTACGGTAAGGGATAATTGTCCAGGTTCGTCATCCACAACCAGAGCTTTTAGTCCGGAAGCAACATAATTCTTCTCGATTTTCTTTTCTGAACGTTTCTTCGATTTCTCATCTGAAGGCTGATATTTTTCCACAGGAATTTCAATGATAAATTCACTTCCCATCCCGGGTTCACTTTCCACCCTGATGTCACCTTCTAATAGATGCGCCAGTCTTTTCGTGATGGCAAGTCCAAGGCCAGTACCGCCAAATTTCTTCTCAATACTGTTGTCTTCCTGGGAGAATTCCTCGAAAATACTATCCTGTTTCTCTTTTGAGATTCCGATCCCGGAATCCTTGACTCTCAATTCAAGAATTTCTTTGTTCTTCTTCGGTTTTAGGAGATTTGCAGAGATGACAATACTTCCTTCTTCAGTAAATTTCCAGGCATTTGAGATCAGGTTCGCCAGGAGCTGTTTTATTCTGAAAGGATCACTAACCAGCTGCATTTGTGCTTCAGGAGCAACTACAATTTCAATAGTAACATTCTTAGTCCTTTCCGCAGGAATGATATTATTTACAGTATCCTCGATCAATTTTCCGGGGTGAAAAGCTAGTTTTTCTATCAACATTTTTCCCGCTTCCAGCTTGGAAAGATCGAGCAGATCATTGACCAGTCTCAAAATAAATTCTGAAGATTTCTTGATCTGCTTTAAATAATAAGCCTGCTTTTCATCAAGATCGGTTTTCTGTATAAGATCTGTATATCCCATGACGGTCGTCAATGGGCTACGTAGATCGTGAGTGATCGCCGCCATGAACTGCTCTCTACTGGCCAGTAGTGATTCTGCAAAATTCTTGGCCTCTTCCAATTGCACCCTGTAACGCTGACTTCTGGTAATATCTCCAATAATATTGATGATAAAATAAAGGATAATCAGGATAATGATACAACTCCCAATTAGGATAATCGTGGAAGTTTTGTCCAGCATATTCTGAAAAGTCTCTGCACGTTCCAAAGAATTTTTCCTTTCGCTTTTCTCTAAATTGGAAAGCAAACCCTGTAATTGCTGATTCAGAATCATATCATTATTGAGCAACTCATTTTCCTTCTGAACCACCTCGTTTTGAAACTGTCGGTTAGCAAATTCAAGGTCCGTTAGTACTCTTTTTACAGATTTGACCAGCGAATCCAAACGCTGAGTAGTAATATTTTCGGCATTATCTTCTCTTGAATATTCCAGCCACTTTACCAGCACATCCTTTTGATAAGATTTTAAATTCCTGAATCTGTTCTCGTAATTGTAATCCTTGAAAGACTGGTCGATATTCCGAAGCTCCCCAAGAGCTTTCCGGTAATAATTGGTATTCCTGTCGGTATCTCGCAAGGCAACCAGCTCCTTCAGGTTTTCTGTCTTTTGTTCGAGAAGTTGGTAAATACTGTCTGCTTCGTCTTCAAAATCAAGCGCAGTATAACTTTTCTCCAGTTCATCGATCTTGGATTTGATGCTATCGATCTGGGAATTATAAAGCTGCAGTTCTTCCTCGTTACCGGTTTGTATCAAACGCCGGCTTGTATTTTCAGATTCGTTGAGGTTGGTGGAAATCTCAGATACCAGGATGAGCTGCTGTGTATTTTCAGTATTCGTCTGCGCAATTTCAGAATAGGTAAGTACCTGGTTATAAATATACCAGACGGCAAGCCCGGCGAGAATGGAAACAATTACATATCCTGCAACAACCTTTACTGTTAAAGAGCGTTTTGTATTTAGCATAAACTTCCCGTGTCCTTTAAAACTTTATTCCCAATTTTCCTCAAATGTATTGCATTTCTAAAAAAGCATATTACATTTGCGCCATAATCTCATAAGGGGTGCCTTCACGGGCTGAGATCATACCCAATGAACCTGGGCAGGTAATGCTGCCAAGGGATACGCACGAAACTGCGGTGTATGTACTCCTGTTATTGCCATTTTGGTGATCTCAGGATTTTTTATTTTATAACTAAATCAGGAAAGAATAATTGCCCCTTTTATTCGTAGAAAATTTTGCGAATGAAACATTTATTATCTTTTGTGGCGCTGCTGGCAATTTCTCTTCAGGCCTATGCACAGGATTACAAACTCAGTGGTATTGTAACTGAAAATGGAAATCCTATCGATGGAGCTTCAGTTTATCTACAAAGCACAGGCTCCGGAACTTTGACCAACGAAAATGGTTATTATGAGCTTCAACTTTCAGAAGGAAATTATACGCTTATCTTCTCCTTCGGAAATCAAAGAAGTAGAACTGTAAATCTAACCGAAGACTCGACTTTAAATATTGATCTTGCCGGAGCACAGGAATCTCTGGATGAAGTATTTCTATCTTCTGTGAGGGTAACCGACGAATCTCCAATTACCTATAGCAATTTAAGCAACGAAGAAATTGCCGACAGGAATCTTGGACAGGATATCCCGGTACTTATGAGCTATATGCCCAATGTGGTTACCACAACCGATGCGGGGAACGGTGTAGGGTATACGGGAATTCGTGTTCGTGGTAGTGATGCCACAAGGGTGAATGTAACCATCAACGGTGTGCCATATAACGATTCTGAAAGTCAGGGAACTTTCTGGGTGAACCTGGGAGATTTTGCTTCTTCCGTAGAAAATTTACAGCTACAGCGTGGTGTGGGAACATCCACCAATGGAGCCGGAGCCTTTGGTGCGAGTCTTAACATCCTTACAGATGCTTACAAAGAAGAAGCTCAGGGTGAGATCGCGAACAGTATCGGCTCTTACAATACCTTTAAGCATACCGTTAAATTTAGCACTGGTCTTATTAATGATCATTTCAGTTTTACGGGACGTGCTTCAAAAATTAGAAGTGATGGTTATATAGACCGGGCAAGTAGCGATTTGAAATCATACTTTGTTCAGGGATCTTTTGTAGATGATAATACACTTATTAAAGCTCTTACTTTTGGTGGTAGCGAAAGAACATATCAGGCCTGGTATGGTATCGATGCTGAAACACTAGAAAATGACCGGACTTTCAATCCGGCAGGAATCTATACCGATGAGGATGGGAATACGAAGTTCTATGATGGGCAGACAGATAATTATAAACAGGATCATTACCAGTTACTATGGAACCAGGATTTTGGGTCTAACTGGTCTACAAACCTTGCCCTGCACTATACCTATGGTCGTGGATATTACGAAGAATATGAAGAAGATGCAGATCTTCAGGAATTCGGTCTTCCCTTATTTTTGTCTAATGACGAGGAAATTGCATCATCAGATCTTGTAGGGACCAAATGGCTGGATAATCATTTCTACGGAACTGTTTTTAGCATGAACTATGAAACCACTAACTGGGATCTTACCCTTGGTGGAGGATGGAACAAATATGAAGGTGATCATTATGGCGAGGTGATCTATACCAGATTTGCGAGAAATAATGACCCTTACGCACCATACTATTTCAACCAGGCAGATAAAACCGACTTCAATATCTACGGAAAAGCAAACTTTGCCATTACTGAAAAACTTGGAGGTTATTTGGATCTCCAGTTAAGAACCGTGAACTATGAAACCGATGGAATTCTGGATGACCAGACCCGATTTTTGAACGATGATAACTTTAGTTTCTTTAATCCGAAGGCTGGGTTAACCTATCAATTAAGCGAAGGTGACCAGTTCTACCTATCATATGCACGTGCTCATCGTGAGCCAAGTCGTGGCGATTATGAAAATGGAGATCCGGAACCTGAAGAATTGAATGATTTTGAACTTGGATGGAGACATCAAAGCACCAATTTCGTTTTGAACACGAACCTGTATTATATGGATTATCAAAACCAGCTGGTGCTTACCGGTGGTCTTGATGATGTTGGGGCGTTTATTCGCCAGAATAGCGGAAATTCTTACCGACTGGGACTAGAGGTAGATGCAACAGTTAGAGTGACAGACAATTTTAATATTCGACCAAATGTTGCCTTAAGCCGGAATAAGAATGTGGACTTTGTTTCTCCATTCGATGGAGAACTGGTAGCCTATGGGGATACAGATATTTCATATTCTCCAGAGATTGTCGCTGCGAACATGCTGGAATATTCACCGGTTTACGGGCTGGAACTCAAATTTCTCTCTAAATATGTTGGGGAGCAGTTTATGAGTAACGTGGAAGCAGAAAATTCTAAACTGGACAGCTATTTTGTGAACGATTTTAATGTTCAATACACCTGGGATAAGGCCTGGATGTTCCGTGAGATCGTGCTTACAGGACTGGTAAATAATATATTTGGAGAAGAATATGTGTCTAACGGGTATTATTACACCTATGATATTTCCAGCGATACTAATCCATCTGGAGTGCAAACCTTTGACGGAGCCGGATATTATCCACAGGCAACAACAAACTTCTTACTTGGACTTACATTGAAGTTCTAAATCAACTTCAATGCATTTTTGCAGCCTTCTTTTCAAATTGTAGGGGTTTGAAGAGAAGGTTTTTTTTAGTTGAATATCTGCAGTACGTTGCCAGACCGCTCAACTCTATATGGTTTCATACCATATTCACCTTCTCCTTCTGAAAGTTGTCCTGTGATCACATTATAAGAATTATCATCACAGTTACAATTTGCGATCACTCCATTCAGGGTCATGGCAGAACAGGATCTTGGCGGGTGATTTGGATCACTTAGTTCAAAAGCGACAAATTGATCGTTGTTGATATTGTATATAACCACCCCTTTTACTCCATAATTGTAGGTCGCGTAAGCGTTTCCTGGAAACTGCAGATTGTTGTATTCAGGTAAAGATAAATTCACCTGAAACCTGAAATTTAGATCGGCAAGATTTGGGTTGTTATTAAAGGAATCATCAGACCCGGAACAGGCTGTAAGTAGTACATAAACAGTCAATAGACTCAGTAGTTTCTTCATGTAAATTGTATTGAGGCGAAAATAATATAATTGCTCCAAAAGATTAAATTTCTTACATTTGTTCAAAGAAATCCCGTTATTCATGGGATTTTTTTAATTAATAATGTAATAATTTGAACCCGGAGCACTAAAAATTTGTAGATCCGGGCTTTTCCACGTCGTGGAACTATAAAAATTACCAGATCATTAAGCTATTAATTCCGCAATCTAACCATGGTTATTTCTGCGGAATCTTAAAACGATAAAGTTATGAGTAAAGTATCTTATTACACCCCTGAAGGGTTGAAAAAACTCAGAGATGAGCTTAACCACTTAAAAGATGTTGAGAGACCGAAGGCATCAAATGCAATTGGTGAAGCGAGAGATAAGGGAGACCTTAGTGAAAATGCAGAATATGATGCTGCCAAAGAAGCCCAGGGATTATTGGAATTGAAAATTTCCAAACTGGAAGAAGTTATGGCTAATGCGCGAGTGATCGATGAATCTCAACTGGATACTTCCAAAGTGCTTGTACACTCACATGTTAAAATTAAGAACCAGACCAACGGAGCAGTAATGACTTATAAGCTGGTCGCACAAAGCGAAGCCGATCTTAAATCTGGAAAGATCTCTGTCGACTCTCCAATTGGTAAAGGTTTACTTGGTAAAAAAGTAGGTGATACTGCTGAAATTCAGGTGCCTAACGGTACAGTTACCTTTGATGTAATCGAGATCTGGAGAGAGTAACAGTTCATTACAGTTAAAATATGATCCTTTTCTTTCATCCTATTTTTAAGATTTGAGAAAAGGATTTTTTAATTTTAAGGCAAACCAACCATACTAATATTATGTCAACCTTATTTACAAAGATCGTTAGAGGAGAAGTGCCAGCTTATAAAGTAGCAGAGAACAGTCAGTTTCTTGCATTTCTCGATGTGAATCCTAATGGAAAGGGGCATACCCTCTGCATTCCGAAGAAGGAAGTGGATAAGATCTGGGATCTTGAGGAAGAGATCTACCAGGAATTAATGCGTTTCTCCAGAAGTGTTGCTCTTGCACTTGAAAAAACCGTTCCCTGCAAAAGAGTGGGAATGGCCGTTATTGGACTTGAGGTACCACATACCCATGTTCATCTTATTCCTTTAAATACCATGGATGAAATGAACTTTTCCAACAAAGTGAAAATGACTGAAGAGGAATTCCAGGAACTTGCAGATAAAATTCATGCGAACGTAGAGCTTTGAAAGAAATCGCAGATTATAAACTGAGTCTTGAACTTAGGATTGACTGGAGCGATCTGGATATGTATCAGCATGTGAATAATATCACGTTCATGCGCTTTCTGCAAAGCGGAAGAGTCAATTTCTGGGAGTCTACCGGTATCCACGAGTTCTATCAGAAAACAAATAAGGGAACTATGCTGGTGTCTACGAATTGCGATTTCAAGCGACCTTTACATTATCCGGGAGTTGCCCGAGTTTTAACCAAACTTGATAAGGTAGGGAATAGCAGTTTCTCTCTAAGGCACTTGATAATGAACAATGAGGATCAGATCTGTGCTGAAGGTCTGGACACAGTAGTCTGTTATGATTTCGATAAGAACTGTACTTTCCCGGTTCCAGTTTGGTTAAGGGAAAATATAAGCAAGTATTAGATCTTTTTGAGACTTATCTGGAAAGTCGTGCCTTTTCCAAGCTCACTTTTAGCAACCTTGATCTTACCCTGGTGATATTCCTCTATAATTCTTCTGGCTAACGAAAGGCCGAGTCCCCAACCACGTTTTTTGGTGGTTTGTCCCGGCTCGAAGATCACTTTAAATTTGTTCTTGTCTATACCTTTTCCAGTATCTGTAATGTAGATATGTGCCTGCTTCATATCCTGCTTGATCTCGATCAAAAGCTCTCCTTTTCCACGCATGGCATCTATTGCATTCTTAACCAGGTTTTCTATGGTCCAGCTATAGAGTTGTTCATTAAGCATAACCCAGATTGGTTGCCTTGGAGTCTGTATGCTGAAATCAATAAGATTGGAACTTCTCAATTTCAGATAGTCAAAACTTTCCCTTGTAGCTTCTACAATGTTTATCTCCTTTAAGTTTGGTGCCGATCCAATTTTCGAAAATCTTTCAGTAATGGTTTGTAATCGATCGATATCCTTTTCCATCTCCTTGATATAAGAAGGATCCACATCTTCAGATTTTAAAATTTCAGTCCAGCCAATTAATGAGCTAAGCGGAGTACCGATTTGATGGGCAGTTTCCTTGGCCATACCCGCCCACAACTTATTCTGTTCACTATTCTTTGTAGTGGTATAAAAGAAGTAAACGACCCCAATAAATAGAAAGCCTATAAGCGTAAGCCCAATTGGGTAGTATTTGAGTTTATTAAGTGCGGGAGAATTTCCGTAGTATAAATTCTGGACCTGACCTTCTCCAAGATCTACGGCGATTGGTTCATTTTCTTGTTTTAGCTCAATAAGATATTCCTCTAATCTTTCGCGATCTTCCAGGATCACCGGGTCAATATTCGTGGTATAGGCGATTGCTCCATCTTCATTGGTGTGTATGATGGGAATTGTGGTATTATTATTCAGGATCTCGAGGATGAGGCTAAGATCAGCATCTTCAGGAGCTGCACTAAGTTCTTCCTGCGCCTGGGCCCAGATATTCATTTTAGCTCTTTCGTCTTCCTTAAGCCGTTGAAAAAAGATGCTGGTGTTCCAAAGGACCAACGCGGTAACCACAAGACAGGAAAGAATGATAAACCAGCGATTAAAGCTGCGTTCGTCGGGTAGATTCATGTATTACTACGGCTTTATAGAATAAATATAAGCGTTTTAAAATGATTTTTATTGTAATGCTTTGGCTTTTCATTCCCTCTACATTTCTTTATCTTTGGCGAAAATAAAGTATATGTTCAGTATAGAGCCAAAAGATATAGGAACAGGTAAATTACATCAGTATTTACTTGGGTCTATTGGACCAAGACCTATTGCTTTTGCAAGTACCATAGACGAGGAGGGGAAACCTAATTTATCTCCTTTTAGTTTTTTCAATGTTTTTGGCGCAAATCCTCCGGTTCTTATTTTTTCTCCTGCAAGACGGGGACGGGACAATACGACCAAGCATACTTTTGAGAATGCAAAAAAAGTAGATGAGGTGGTGATCAATGTTGTAAATTACGACATTGTTCAGCAAATGTCACTTTCCAGTACGGAGTATGGGGAAGGTGTAAATGAGTTCGAGAAAGCCGGGCTTACAATGCTGAAATCTGATCTGGTGAAGCCATTTCGTGTGGCAGAATCTCCGGTTCAAATGGAATGTAAGATCGTTGATATCATAGAAACCGGGACTGAAGGTGGAGCGGGAAATCTTGTGATCTGTCACGTAGTCAAGATCCATGTGAAGGAAGAAGTTCTGGATGAAAACGGTTATATTGATCAATATAAGATAGACCAGGTAGCCCGTATGGGTGGCAATTGGTATTCAAGAGCCAGAACAGGAATGTTCGAAGTTCCTAAGCCGCTTTCAACGTTAGGAATTGGTGTAGATGCAATGCCTGAAGAGATCAAGAACAGTAATGTTCTTACTGGTAATGATCTTGGGAAACTTGGAAATGTAGAATCCTTGCCAGATGAAGCCGAAATTCAGGATTTTAAGAAGCACGAAGATGGAGTAGCTGAATTAGTTGAAAACAAGGATCAGGAAAAAATTCATAAACAGGCGCAGCGCTATCTTGAACGGGATGAGCCAATGAAAGCCTGGAAAATATTATTAGCAAAATAGAGATAAAATGGAAGTACAGGGAAAAATCAAGTTAATAGGAGATACAAAAACCTTCGGAAATAATGGATTTCAGAAGAGAGAAATGGTTGTGACGACAGAGGAGCAATATCCTCAGCATATCATGATCGAATTCGTTCAGGATAAATGTAGTCTTCTGGATGCTTTTAAAGTAGGTCAGCCAGTAAAGGTTGGTATCAACCTTAGAGGTAGAGAATGGGTGAGTCCACAAGGGGAAACTAAATACTTCAATTCTGTACAGGGTTGGAGAATTGAGAACCTTGCCGCGCAACAGCCATCTGGAGGTAATGTGCCGCCACCAGACCAGTTCGAGCCAGCAAGTGATTTGAACGAAGAGGATTACGACGATCTGCCTTTCTAGGTAGAAGTCTTATAAAAATTAAAAGTCCGGTGATTATTTCATCGGACTTTTTTAATTTCATCAAACAATTTTGAGTAGGTGTATTTTATAGGTCCGGGACAAAAATTTCCTCCAGTAGAGCTGGCAGATGAAGATGGTTTTCTTGCAGTCACGCGGGAACTCAGTATTGATCGAATACAGGAGGCCTATCACTTAGGGATATTTCCATGGTATAGTGAAGGGCAGCCTGTTTTATGGTGGTCACCAGATCCCAGAATGGTGCTGTTTCCTGAAGAGCTAAAGATTTCGAAAAGTATGCGTCCTTACCTGAATAAAAACAAATTTCAGATCACTTTCAATCAGGATTTTGAAGCGGTCATTGATCACTGCGGAAAAGTTTTCAGAAAAGGTCAGGATGGTACCTGGATCACTCCGGAGATTAAGAAATCTTACCTGGAGTTACACCGAATGGGAATAGCCATTTCAGCTGAAGTATGGGATGAGAATAATCTGGTTGGAGGTTTATACGGAATTTACCTTCGGGAGAAAAAACTATTCTGCGGTGAAAGTATGTTTGCCAATGTGAGCAACGCTTCCAAGTTTGGATTTATAAAAATGGTTCAAAAACTTCAGGAAGAAGGCGTACGTCTAATAGATTGTCAGGTGTATACAGATCATCTTGCCAGCCTGGGAGCGCAGGAAATCCCGAGAGAAGAGTTTCTTAGTTATCTAAAGTAGCAACCAGTAGTTTTCAAGTTTTCATCTTTTCACCAAGTTTCCTGATCTCATCATAACGAAAACAATCGATTTCATGATCATTCACCATTCCGGTTGCTTGCATATGTGCATAAATTACCGTGGAGCCGGTAAACTTAAAACCGCGCTTCTTCAGGTCTTTTGATAACTTGTCGCTGATAGTCGTGGTTGCAGGTGCTTCCCTATAATTAATCACTTTATTCTGTATTGGAGTACCATCCACGAAGTTCCAGATATACCTACTAAAACTGCCAAACTCATCCTGAATTTTGATGAATTGCTGTGCATTATTCACGGTGGCTCTAATTTTCAATTGGTTCCTAATGATTCCGGCATTTTCCATTAGTTCCATGATCTTAGGTTCTTCATACAAAGCGATCTTTCTATAATCAAAATCATCAAACGCTTCCCTGAAATTCTGCCTTTTTCTTAATACTGTGATCCAGCTCAATCCCGCCTGAAAGGTTTCAAGGCTAAGAAATTCAAATAAATTTTGGTCATCAAGAACCGGAACTCCCCATTCCTGGTCATGATAAGCTTCATAGAGCGCATCTCCTTCGCACCAGCCACATCGTTTTGGTTCTGCCATTTTCTAAGATCTAAAATAATAGGTGATGGTCCCTGGCTGCTCGTTCTTGCCGGCAAGCTTACTAAACCTTGCTCCTGCCGCATATTCCATCGCTCTTTCAACAAGACATTCATTGCCTGATGTAGAACTACCCTTATTCAGGCTGGTGTCGATAACATATCCGTTCGCATCCACACTAATGTTGATCACGATCTTACCTGCAACGTCGCAGGTATAAACTGGATTCGGAATCTTAACTGCACGACGGCCCTTTAGGGAAAATGAAATACTGCTATAATCATACACTGCCGATTTTTGTGAGCTCTCTTCAGAGGAATCATCACCGTTCGAAGCATCTTTCTTCCTCTCAGCAGTTTTCTTATTAACCTGGTAGTTTCCGTCGCCCTGGGTGTCTTCGCTTTCCTCGGCTTCCTGGCTGGCACTATTCTTCTGGAAAATTTCGTCCAGCTTGTTCTTCATGTCTGCGTCCCGGGCTTCCTTATCTTCATTGTAAGCCTTGTTTGTCTGGATGTTTCTTTGTTTTTGCTGAGGTGGTTCTTCCTGCTGTTCAGGTTTTTCTTCCGGAGCTTCTTCCTTTTGAAATTGCTCAAGATCAACGAGCATTTCTCCGGCTACTTTTTTCTTGTTAGCCATATTGAGATTGTACAGCGCAAGGAAGAGCACAGCAAATAGCAGGGAAGTAATAATGAGAGCTTTGTGTTTGTCGAAAAAATCCATGGGATTAGAGTTCCCTCTATCTTAAATGTTCTCCCGTGAAGGTAAGAATTTTTCGAAAGATTCAATATCTATCGCATTTTCTACGGAATACTCCCCAATACCGGTTCTTCTTAAAGCTGAAAGATGTGCTCCACTGTCTAAAGCCATCCCGAATTCGTGAGCCAGGCTGCGAATGTATGTTCCTTTACTACAAACTACTCTGAAATCTATATCTGGAAATTTACCAGAGTCGATATCAAAAGCGTTTATTTCGATCTCTCGTTTTTTGACTTCAACCTTTTCCCCTTCCCGGGCGTATTCGTAAAGTCGCTTTCCATCCTTTTTCAAAGCTGAAAAAACCGGTGGTGTCTGTTCGATCTTTCCAATAAATTTTTTACTGGTTTCCAGCAACTTTTCTTCAGTAATATGGGAAGTTTCGAAAGTTGCGTCAAATTCGGTTTCGAGATCAAAAGAAGGTGTCGTTGCACCGAGACTAATGGTTCCATTATATTCTTTGATCTGTCCCTGTAGATCGGGAATGGTTTTAGTAAACTTTCCTGTACAAATAATCAAAAGTCCAGTAGCCAGCGGATCTAAAGTTCCAGCATGACCTACTTTTATTTTTTTGATATTACAACTTCTTCTAATGAGCCATCTTACTTTGTTCACCAGCTGAAAAGAAGTCCAGTTCAAAGGTTTGTCAAAAAGCAGTACCTGTCCGGCTTTGAATTCTTCCGCAGTAAATTGTTTATTGAGCATAGGCAAAAATAATCGCTGCGATTCCCACTACAAAACAATAGATGGCAAACCAGGAGAGCTTGCTTTTTCTAACGAGCGTGATCATCCAGGTGCAGGCAACCAAACCGGCGATAAAGGCCGCTATGAAACCTACTGCAAGGGCTGTCAGGTCTGTGGAACTGGAGGTTAATTCTCCTCCTAAAAGATCCTTTGCGATCTTTCCGAAGATAAGAGGTACTACCATTAGGAATGAAAATCTTGCAGCTTTCGTTTTGTCGTTTCCAAGCAAAACAGAAGTGGAAATGGTTGCACCACTTCTTGAAATTCCTGGGAGCATAGCGATCGCCTGGGCTACTCCAATTACGAACGCATTAGAATAGCTTACTTTTTTTCCGGTATCTTTAGCTTTATCTGCAAGCCATAAAAGCAATGCAGTCACAAGAAGCATAAACCCAACGAACAATATATTTCCTCCAAAAAGCGCTTCAAGCTGTTCTTCAAAAAGTAGTCCTACAATTACAGCAGGAAGCATAGAAATAATGATCTTTAATGAAAACTGGGTTTCTTCGTTCCATTTAAAACTGAATAGACCGCTTAATATTTCAAGAACATCTTTTCTGAAAATTACCAGGGTGCTTAATGCGGTAGCAAAATGGAGTACCACCGTAAATAATAGTGATTCTTCAGGTACGCTAGTATCCCCGAGAATTGCTTTTCCTAATTCTAAATGTCCGCTTGAGGAAACTGGTAAAAATTCAGTAAGTCCCTGGATGATCCCTAGGATCACCGCATCTAATAGATCCAAATTCGATTATTTTTTATGTGGGTTCAACAGGATGGCATAGACTTCGATCGCAAAGCCAATTAGAACGAGGGTAGGTGCAAGCCTTATGCGTTGAAAGTTGTAAATAGCATCATTGAATTCGTTCGGATCTTCGCTACCACCACCAGACATGAGTATAAAGCCAAGTGCGATCACAGCAAGACCAATGAACATGAACATATAGTTTCTTTTCCCGAAAACGAATCCGGTATTAAAACTTCCTCCTTGATGAATTTCTTTCTCTTTTTTCATGGTCTAATAGTAAAGTTCATCTGTTTTAAGATTCAGAAAACGAGATGTCGCGAAATATGTGCTTATCCAGGTAATTACTATACCCATCAGGAAAATTCCAGAGAATAGTATTACAAGCATTTTTACATCTCCCAGAAGATTCAATTCCTGAAAACTGTTGTTGAGATAGAATAGCACTGCGGCCATTCCAATAAGGGCGAGAATTGCGCCAATAAGACCTAGTTTTACACTTTGCCAGATAAAAGGTCTGCGTATAAAACCTTTGGTAGCGCCTACCATTTGCATGGTCTTGATGATAAATCTTTTTGAATACACAGCGAGCCTGATACTAGAGTTTATGAGCAGGACTGCGATAAATGTGAAAACCGTACTGGCAATCAATACCCAAAGACTTATTTTCTTGACATTATCATTCAATAAGGCGATTAGCGGTTTATCATATACGACCTCATCTACAAAATTCTTGGAAGTGAGATCTGCTGCGATTTCATCAACCTGTTCCGAAGAAACGAAATCGGCATTCATATAAACATCAATAGAATTTTGCAGTGGATTGTAACCCAGGAATTCCATGAAGTCCTCCCCAATTTCTTCGCTATGTGCAGCAGCTGCATCTTCTTTGCTTACATAGGTGGTAGTTTTAGTATAATCTGCCATTGCCAGGCTCTTCTTCAATTGTTCGATCTCTACTTCCTTGGCGGTATCTTTTAAATATACGGTAAGCGCTATCTGTTCTTTAAAGTGATCTGCTACTTTCTTAGTGTTCAAAACCAAAAGTCCCAGCATTCCTAAGAGAAATAAAACCAGTGCAATACTAATCACAACAGAGAAATAGGAGGATATGAGTCGGCGTTTTTGATACCTTTCAAAAGATGTGGTCATATAGTGACTTCAGATTTTTTGTAAAAATAAGAAAGTTCAGCTTTCTCAATATTTAAAACGTTTAAACTTTTGAAAATATTGGATGCATTAAGTTGTGAAGTTTTAATGATTGAACCTGCTGATCTTCAGGTTAAACCGAAATAAGTACATTTGGGCAAAAGACGTTTATGAAAATCTTAGTTTACGGAGCAGGTGGAGTTGGCGGTTACTTTGGAGCGAGACTTGCAGAATCGGGTAACAAAGTGAGTTTTATCGCTCGTGGAGAACACATGCGGGCGATCAAGGAATCAGGCTTGCAGCTGGAAAGTATCAATGGAGATATTACTGTGCATCCAGAGTTGGTAACCAGTGATATTGATGAAGTTGAGACTCCAGATCTTATACTATTAGGAGTTAAAAGCTGGCAACTTCCAGAGGTCGCCTCAGAATTAAAAAAAAATATTTCCAAAGATACGATCGTGCTACCTTTACAGAATGGAGCTGATAATTATGAAAAACTCACCGAAATACTTCCGAAGGAAAACGTACTTGCGGGTTTATGTTTTATCGTGAGCTATATTGAAAAACCCGGGAAGATCAAGCACGCCTCTTTTGAGCCAAGGATCGTTTTTGGGGAAGCAGATAATAGCCAATCTGAAAGGATTTCGATGATCAGTAATTTATTTTCAGAAGCCAGGATCGATTTTCTCAATCCGGAAAATATTCAGCTGGAGATCTGGAAAAAGTTTCTTTTTATCTGCACCATCAGTGGAATTGGCGGACTTACCCGCGTAAGTATCGATAAGATTAGAAATAGTGCATACCTGTTTGATCTTATGAAACAAACTTCCGCAGAAATTAGATCAGTTGCTAATGCCAAAGATATTCCCTTGAATAATGAGCATATTGAAAAGGCCTTTCAGATCATCGAAAATCAGCCGGAAGGAACTACAGCTTCCACTCAAAGAGATATTATGGAGGGAAAACCTTCAGAAATCGAGAACTTTAATGGCTATATCGTTCGGGAAGGTGAGCGACTGGGAATTAAAACGCCGGTGAATAAAATGATCTATGAATGCCTGAAGCCCATGGAAGAGCAGGCGAGAAAAACCCTTTAAGTGTTCCTTGTTACCCTCAAAAAAGTCCTTTAAAATTGTATTTTTGCATCCGTATAAAAATGGCAGGAGAGATCCCGTCACCTGTGCTTTGGGGTTTTGAACTTCCCGGGCTGTTCATAAGAATTTAGTTAAGCAGATATCACATGAGTTACCACTTTAATAAGATTGAGGAAAAATGGCAGAAATACTGGGCGCAAAACCAGACTTTCAAGGCTACTAACAATACAGATAAACCAAAATATTATGTGCTGGATATGTTTCCTTATCCTTCTGGAGCCGGTTTACATGTAGGGCATCCGTTAGGGTATATTGCCAGTGATATCTATGCCCGATACAAGCGCCATAAGGGATTTAACGTATTGCATCCCCAGGGATATGATAGTTTTGGGCTTCCGGCAGAGCAGTACGCGATCCAGACGGGTCAGCATCCTGCGTTGACAACTCAAAATAACATTGCCCGTTACCGGGAGCAACTTGATAAGATCGGCTTTTCATTCGACTGGAGTCGCGAAGTGCGTACCAGTGAACCAGATTATTACAAATGGACACAGTGGATCTTTATCCAGTTATTCGAGAGCTGGTATGATCTGGAAGCTGAAAAGTCAAGACCGGTTTCTGAACTGGTGGATATTTTTTCTTCGGAAGGAAATACACGGGTTAATGCTGCCTGTGATGCTGATATTGCTGAATTCTCTGCGGAAGAATGGAATCGTTATTCTGAAGATGAAAAAGAACGAATTTTATTAAAATACAGGCTTACCTACCTCGCTGAAACTGAAGTGAACTGGTGTCCGCAACTGGGAACTGTTCTTGCTAATGATGAAATCGTAAATGGTGTTTCTGAAAGAGGAGGCTACCCGGTAATTCGTAAAAAAATGACTCAGTGGAGCATGAGAATTTCAGCTTTTGCTGAAAGATTGCTACAGGACCTAAATAAACTTGACTGGACCGAAAGTCTGAAGGAGAGTCAGCGTAATTGGATCGGGAAATCTGTAGGTGCCCAGGTTGCGTTCAAAGTAATGAACAGCGATGCAGAATTTGAAGTTTTCACTACAAGACCTGATACCATTTTTGGAGTCAATTTTATGACACTTGCTCCGGAACATGAGCTCGTATCTAAGATAACTACTGAAGATCGCAAGGAAGAAGTTGAAACTTATATTGAAGCTACGGCAAAAAGGAGTGAACGTGAGCGAATGGCAGATGTAAAGACCATTAGCGGTGCTTTCACTGGTGCGTATGCAGAACATCCTTTTACCAAAGAGCCTGTTCCAATCTGGATCGGGGATTATGTGCTGGCGGGATATGGAACCGGGGCGGTAATGGCCGTTCCTTGTGGAGACCAAAGAGATCATGATTTTGCGAGACATTTTGATCTCCCTATCACTAATATTTTCGAAGATGTAGATGTTTCCCAGGAAGCTTATGCGGGGAAAGAAGGAACAGTAATCGCAAACTCAGATTTTCTTAGCGGGCTGGAATATAAAGAAGCGCTGAACCGTGTAATTCTTGAGCTTGAAAAAACAGGTCAGGGTTATGGTATGACAAATTACAGGCTTAGAGATGCCGTCTTTAGCCGACAGAGATACTGGGGAGAGCCATTTCCTGTTTACTACGTGAATGGCCTGCCAAAAATGATAGACCTGGAGCACCTTCCATTGAGGTTACCAGAAGTGGAGAAGTATCTTCCTACTGAAACCGGTGAACCACCTCTGGGAAATGCCACCAACTGGGCATGGGATACTGAAAAAAACGAGGTAGTTTCTAATGATAAGATTAACAACTCCACAGTATTTCAGTTGGAATTGAATACCATGCCGGGATGGGCTGGAAGTAGCTGGTATCTTTTCAGATATATGGATGCCGGCAATCCTGATACTTTTGTTTCCGAAGAGGCACAGCAGTACTGGGAGAATGTGGATCTTTATATTGGTGGTAGCGAACATGCTACGGGTCATTTATTATATTCCAGATTCTGGACCAAATTTCTAAGCGATCGTGGGAGACTTACGGTAGAGGAGCCATTCAAGAAATTGATCAACCAGGGAATGATCCTGGGAACCAGTGCGTTTGTTTACAGGCTGGAAGGTGAGAATGTATTCATTTCAAGCACCCAGATCAAGGGAAACAACGTGCAGCCAATTCATGTAGATGTTTCGTTGGTAAATTCCTCAGATGAACTTGATGTAGAAGGTTTCAAAAAGTGGAGACCTGAATTTGTAGATGCTAAATTCGTGCTGGAAGATGGACGATATATTGTTGGAAGGGAAGTGGAGAAAATGTCGAAGTCTAAATACAATGTGGTGAATCCAGATGAGATTTGTGAACGATATGGTGCAGACACATTAAGAATGTATGAAATGTTCCTGGGGCCGCTCGAACAGGCAAAACCATGGAATACAGCGGGAATTACCGGTGTACATAATTTTCTGAAGAAATTCTGGAAGCTTTTCCATAATGAAGAGCAGTTCGTTATTACTAACGATAAAGCTTCAGCCGACTCTTTAAAAACACTACATAAAACCATTAAAAAAGTAACAGAGGATATTGAAGACTTCAGTTTCAATACTTCGGTTTCTACATTTATGATCTGTGTAAATGAGCTTACTGCTCAAAACTGTAACCAAAGGGAGGTACTTGAGCCTTTAACTGTCCTTATTGCACCATACGCACCTCACATTGCCGAAGAACTCTGGGAAAAACTTGGGAATGCTGAATCTATTACTACCGCGGAGTACCCGGAGTATGAAGAGAAGTTTCTTGTGGAGAGTACGAAGAACTACCCGGTTTCCTTTAATGGTAAGATGAGATTTACGATGGAATTACCTATGGATATGTCCAGAGAGGAAATTGAAAAGAATGTTCTCAACGATGACCGGACTAAAAATCAATTAGACGGATCTACCCCTAAGAAAGTGATAGTAGTTCCGGGTAAAATTGTAAATATCGTAATGTAAACCCCTTTAAATTATTGGATAGGGGTGTAAAATGTTATTTATAAATTTTTATACCCCTATTTTTATTTTCTTTTATATTTTTCGGAAATAAAATTATCTACCATGAAAATTGGAATTCCGAAGGAGATCAAAAACAATGAAAACAGGGTGGGCATGACACCTGCCGGAGTACTCGAACTTTCGAAAAATGGTCATGAGGTTTATGTACAATCAACTGCTGGAGATTCCAGTGGTTTTGATGATAAAGACTACCATGCTGCAGGTGCTATGATACTTCCATCCATAGACCGGGTTTACGAGGTTAGCGATATGATCGTAAAGGTCAAAGAACCGATCGAACAGGAATATGGTTTAATTAAAGAAGATCAGATAGTATTTACGTATTTTCATTTTGCTTCCAACCAGAATCTTACGGAGGCCATGATGCGTAGTAAATCTGTGTGTATAGCTTATGAAACGGTAGAGGATAAGGATGGTACATTGCCATTATTAACTCCCATGAGTGAGGTAGCAGGAAGGATGGCTATTCAGCAGGGAGCGAAATATCTTGAAAAACCTGTGCAGGGTAAAGGTTTGTTACTTGGTGGTGTGCCGGGTGTTCCGCCAGGTAAAGTGCTTGTCTTGGGTGCAGGTGTGGTTGGAATTCAAGCGGCGAAAATGGCAGCTGGATTAGGTGCACAGGTCACCGTTCTTGATGTGAACATGAATAAATTAAGGTATGTGAACGATATCATGCCTAGTCACGTGGTAACCGAATTCTCGAACGAATATAATATTAGGAAACACTTGAAAACCACAGATCTTGTGGTTGGTGGTGTGCTAATCACAGGCGCAAAAGCTCCAAAACTTGTTACCAGAGATATGCTGAAGACGATGCAACCAGGGGCGGTAATCGTGGATGTAGCGGTGGATCAGGGAGGTTGTATCGAAACCACGAGGCCTACTACGCATGAAGATCCTGCTTATATCATTAATGATATCGTACATTATTGTGTGGCAAACATGCCTGGAGCGGTGCCATATACTTCTACGCTTGCTTTAACGAATGTCACACTACCTTATATTCTCAAACTGGCAGATGCAGGTTGGGAAAAAGCATGTGATCATGATTCATTGCTTGCTAAGGGACTTAATATTGTAAAGGGAACTATCGTCTATGATCCAATACTGGAGGCGTTCGGATGGGATGAAACCTATGCTTAGTTAAGGTAAAGGTCAACCAGACCTTCAGGAGTGATAACTTTGATCTGCTTGTTCTTTTTGTCTACCTTTTCAATAAACTCATCGTTCATTGGAATCAGGATTTGTTTGCCATCCTTATCAATTTCGAACAGCGCCTGGGCTGTAGTATCGTTGATGGAAACAATCTTTCCAATATTCCCGTGTTGTTGATCGATAACATCAAAGCCAATGATCTCATGGAAATAGAATTTATCGTCGGGAAGCTGAGGTAATTGCTCAAGAGGCAGGTAGAGTTCTGCACCAATCATGTCTTCTGCATCCTGCTCGGTATCGATATCCTCGATCTTGGCTCTTAGAAGAGTACTTTTGTGGAGGTAAGATCTTTCAATAAAAAATGGAACCAGGTTTTCGTTGTATTCAACGAAAACCGATTCCATTTCTGTGTAAAGTTCAGGTTCGTCGGTGTCTAATTTAATAAGCACTTCGCCCTTAAAACTAAATTTTGCGACGATGCGCCCCAGGTAGAAACAATCTTCCTTAGTCATCGTCTACTGTTTTAAGCGTCTTTCTTATCCTCAGTATTAGCTTCTTCTGCAGTTGCAGCGCCCACTTCTTCTTCAGCAGCTTCGACAGTTGCGTCATCTGTAGCTTCTGCAGTTGCAGCAGCTTCAGCCTCAGCAGCCGCTTTCGTTTCAGCTTCAGCAGCTTCTCTGGCTTCAGCGTCACGTTTAGCGTTTACTTCTTTTTCAGCTTCTAAAGCTTTCGCTTTTTCAGCTTCCTGAGCTTTCGTCAAAGATTCTTTCTTTGCGTCAACTTTTCCTTCTTTCTCTTCCAGCCAGGCGTTGAATTTCTCTTCAGCCTGTTCTTCAGTTAAAGCACCTTTCTTAACTCCACCTGCAAGGTGTTTTTTAAGTAAAGCTCCTTTGTAAGAAAGAATTGCACGAGCAGTGTCAGTTGGCTGAGCACCGTTCTGTAACCATTTTACAGCTCCATCAACATCTAATTCGATAGTTGCAGGATTTGTGTTTGGATTGTAGATCCCTAATTTGTCAAGGAATTTACCATCTCTTTTAGCGCGGGTATCCGCTGCTACGATCCAGAAAAAAGGTTTTCCTTTTTTACCGTGTCTTTGTAATCTTATTTTTACTGGCATAAAAATTAAATTTTGGGGTTCTCGACCCCGATTATTAATAAGGCTGCAAAGATACTACATTTTTCTAATTCTGAATACTTTAGCTTTAGAATTTAAAATTGCTGATTCGGTGTGATAAAAGTTTCGATTTGGGAGTAATTTTCGTTAAAAAATGGGTTTGCTGTTAAAAGAGGTTAATTAGTGCTAAACCCTGTTAAATAGGTTGTTATCGCGGTTTGCTCAACATATCTTTGGGTAACTAATATGAAAAAAAATAAAGCAATGAGTTATTCAGAAAATGTATCTAAGAAACTTAATGAGTTACTAGAAAAGAATTATGACGCTGAGAAAGGATATAAACTGGCAGCTGAAAAAGTAAATAACCAACGATTAAAAAGTTTTTTCTCTGCTCGTGCACAGGAACGTTACGATTTTGGACATGAATTAAAATCTGAGATCAGCAACTTCGGAGAAGCTCCGGATAAAGGAACAAGTATCGCAGGTGATCTTCACCGTGGATGGATGAATTTAAAAGCTAGCTTATCTGGAGATAAAGATGAAGCAGTTCTTGAAGAAGCTATTCGTGGAGAAAAGGCAGCTGTAGAGGAATATGAAGAGATCCTTAAGGATTCTGAAATTCCTGCAAGTACTGGGAATGTTTTAATGAAGCAAAAGAATGCTATTGTAGCATCTCTTAATGAGGTTAAAGCTTTAGAAGATATCGCCTAATTAAAAATTAGATCAGAAATTAACCAATTTGATCTTTTAATATAATCAATGATGCGAACCATGTTTGATTGAAGTAGTAGTAGTTTTTTGTGTTCGTATCAGGCCTCACAGAATTTCTGAATTTTCAGGATTTTGTGAGGCTTTTTTAATGGTTAATAATTCCTTAAAACAAAGTTTTTTATCAGGCCTAAAGTTCATTAATTTAGCGCGGAAGGTTGGCAAAAACTAACCGCTTGAATATCTTCTTTTAAGGCTTTAAATACCAAGGAATGTACCTGATTTTTGACACTGAAACCACCGGTTTACCTAAGCGATGGGATGCCCCTTTAACCGATTCTGATAACTGGCCACGCTGTATACAGATCGCCTGGCAGTTGCATGATGAGATGGGTAATCTTATCGAAAATCAGGATTATCTCATTCAGCCAGAAGGATTTGATATTCCGTATGATTCTGAAAGAATTCATGGTATATCTACAGATCTGGCTAGAGAACAGGGAATTTCTTTGGATGAGGTGCTGGAGAAGTTCAATATCGCCATTCAGAAATCAAAGTTTATTGTTGGTCAGAATGTTGGTTTCGACCTGAATATCATGGGAGCTGAATTTATCAGAAGAAACTTTGATAATTCTCTTCAGGAAATGCCAGTTCTGGACACCTGTACAGAGAAAACCGCATCGCTTTGTGAGATTCCTGGAGGTCGTGGTGGTAAATTCAAACTACCAACTCTTACCGAGCTTCACGAATTTCTTTTCAACGAACCTTTTGCTGAAGCGCATAATGCTACTGCAGATGTTGAAGCTACTACCCGGTGTTTTCTAGAACTTATCAGGCAAAGGATCTATACGCTGGATGAGCTCGATGTACCTGCAGGCTATTTCGAAAACTTTTCCGAAGAGAATCCGGCGAGTATAGAGCTTATAGGTCTAAAGCATATCAACTTAAAGAAAGCTTCAGATAGGATAAGAAAAAGGCTGGAAAAACAGCATCCCACAGATGATATTTCCAATCAAGAAATTCAGGAGAACCTAGAGAAGCTGGATGAGATACGCTTTGCACATCTTCATAATCATTCACAGTTTTCGGTTTTACAATCGACTATAAGTATACCTGACCTCGTTGCTGCGGCTGCTGAAGAAGATATGAGTGCAGTTGCACTAACAGATCATGCAAACATGATGGGCGCCTTTCACTTCGTAAAGGAAGTTGGATCTTATAATAAAGGTGTAGCAGAACATAATGCCACGGCAGAAGAGAATGGCGAGGAACTGAGAAAGCCACTAAAAGCCATATTAGGATGTGAATTCTTCGTTTGTGAAAATCATTTAGATAATAGTAGAAAGGATAACGGGTATCAGGTGGTAATCCTTGCAAAGAACAAGAAGGGATACCATAACCTGGCAAAAATGTCTTCCAAGGCCTATACCGATGGCTTTTATTATGTACCTCGTATAGACAAGGAAGTAATTAAGGAATACAAAGAGGATCTGATCGTGCTTACTGGTAATCTATACGGTGAAGTTCCCAGTAAGATCCTGAATGTTGGGGAAAAACAGGCTGAAGAAGCTTTGTTATGGTGGAAGAAAGAATTCGGTGAGGATCTTTATATCGAATTGATGCGTCATGACCAGGAAGATGAGAACAGGGTGAATCCCGTACTTGTGGAATTTTCTAGAAAATACGAGGTAAAACTGATCGCTACCAACAATACCTATTACTGGAAACAGGAAGATGCCAATGCGCACGATATCTTATTGTGTGTAAAGGATGGTGAAAAGCAGGCTACGCCAATTGGCCGCGGAAGGGGTTATCGTTATGGCTTACCTAATACCGAATATTATTTCAAGTCTGGAAATGAAATGAAGCGGCTTTTCAAAGATCTTCCAGATGCCATTAGTAATATCCAGGAAATTGTAGATAAAATTGAGCCTTTTGAGCTGGCCAGAGACGTCTTACTTCCGGCATTTGAAATTCCTGAAGAATTTAAAAGCGAAGAGGATCTTGTAGATGGAGGGAAAAGAGGTGAAAACGCTTTTCTAAAGCATATTACTTTTGAAGGAGCTCGAAAGAGATATCCAGAGATCACCCCTGAGATTGAAGAACGACTTAACTTTGAGCTGTCGGTAATTGAAAATACCGGTTATCCAGGTTACTTCCTTATTGTAGAAGATTTTATCAGGGCTGCAAGGGCTATGGGAGTTTCGGTTGGACCTGGACGTGGATCTGCCGCGGGATCTGTAGTAGCATATTGTTTATGGATCACCAACATCGATCCTATCAAGTATGATTTACTTTTTGAGAGATTCCTGAATCCTGATCGTGTGAGTATGCCGGATATTGATATCGATTTTGATGATGAAGGTCGAAGCCGGGTGATGGATTATGTGATCGAAAAATATGGTGCGAACCAGGTGGCGCAGATCATTACCTACGGAACTATGGCGGCAAAATCCTCCATACGGGATACCGCGAGGGTGCTGGATCTTCCCCTTATGGATTCAGACAGGATTGCGAAACTTATTCCAAATACCAAGCTGGGGAAACTGTTTGCCATGGATGAGAAGACCATCCGGTCTAAATTTCGTGGAGATGAAATTGAAAAAATTAACGAGCTTTTAAATATTGCCGAAGGGGATGATCTGGAGGCAGAAACGGTAAACCAGGCTAGAATCCTGGAAGGCTCAGTTAGGAATACAGGAATACACGCCTGCGGGGTGATCATTACTCCCGGGGATATTACCAATTATGTGCCAGTTTCGGTGGCTAAAGATTCAGAACTTTATGTTACCCAGTTTGATAACTCGGTCGTTGAAAGTGCCGGACTGCTAAAAATGGACTTTTTGGGTCTGAAGACCCTTACTTTGATCAAGGATACGGTGAAAATCGTAAAGGGAAGGCATGATATAGACCTCGACCCGGATAGTTTTCCGCTTGATGATGAAGAAACCTATAAATTATTCCAGCGAGGAGAAACAGTCGGAATTTTCCAGTATGAATCACCGGGTATGCAAAAACACATGCAAGCCTTAAAGCCAACGGTTTTTGATGACCTTATCGCCATGAACGCTTTGTACCGACCGGGACCTATGGAGTATATCCCAAGTTTCATTGCAAGGAAGCATGGCGATGAAGAGATCTCCTATGACCTTCCGGAAATGGAAGAATACCTCGAGGAAACATACGGGATCACAGTGTACCAGGAGCAGGTGATGTTGCTTTCGCAAAAGCTGGCAGGATTTAGTAAAGGTGAAGCCGATATGCTGCGTAAAGCGATGGGTAAAAAACTCGTTGCTTTACTGGCGCAACTAAAGCCAAAATTCATAGATGGCGGGAATGCAAAAGGTCATCCTGCAGAGGTGTTGGAGAAGATATGGAAAGACTGGGAAGCCTTCGCTTCTTATGCTTTTAACAAATCTCACTCCACCTGTTATGCCTGGATCGCCTATCAAACCGCATATTTAAAAGCGCATTATCCTGCGGAATATATGGCAGCGGTACTCTCCAATAATATGAACGATATCAAACAGGTAACATTCTTTATGGAAGAGTGCAAAAGAATGAAACTGAATGTTCTTGGACCAGATGTAAATGAATCCTATTATAAATTCTCTGTAAATAAGGAAAATGCAGTGAGATTTGGAATGGGTGCGATCAAAGGAGTTGGTTCCGGTGCGGTAGCAACCATTGTTGAAAACAGGAAGTCTAAAGAAGGTCCTTACAGATCTATTTTCGACATGGCTAAAAGGATAGATCTACGATCTGCAAATAAAAAAGCTTTTGAAAATCTTGCCCTTGCGGGAGGATTTGATGGGTTTGGTGGCACGCACCGGGCGCAGTATTTTCATGACGATGGTAACGGAATGAGCTTCCTGGAAAAGGTGGTGAAGTATGCACAAAAATTCCAGGAGAGTCAGAATTCTTCTCAGGTAAGCCTGTTTGGGGAAGCTAGCGATGTTCAGATTCCCGAGCCGGAAGTTCCACCTTGTAGTGAATGGGGAACTATGGAGAAGCTACGAAGAGAAAAGGAAGTGGTGGGAATTTATATTTCCGGACATCCATTGGATGATTTTAGAATAGAAATGAGTTATTTCTGTAATGGAAAATTGTCAGATTGCAGGGAACTGGAAAGCATAGTAAATAGGGAACTCACTATTGGATGTGTGGTGGTCGATGTGCAGCACAGGGTCTCCAAGAATGGGAAAGGCTGGGCGATCTTTACGGTAGAAGATTACGAGGAGTCTTACGAGTTCAAAATATTTGGAGAAGAATATCTGCGTATGAAACATTTCTTTGTTCCTAATAACTTTATTCATCTTAAGATCTTTGTAAAAGAAGGCTGGACAAATAAGGATACCGGGAAAAAAGGAGAACCAAGAATACAGTTTCGGGATATTAGTTTGTTACATGATATCATGGATAAGAATGCAAAGAAACTAACAATTCAGCTGAATGTTCAGGATCTGAAAGCTGAAAAGATCGATTGGTTAAACGACACATTTAATACGCATAAAGGCGAATGTCAACTACAATTCATAGTTTATGACATGGCGGAGCAGGTGAAACTAAAAATGCGAAGCCGTAAACGTAAAGTGCAAATTTCGCAGGAACTTATCGAGGAATTGGAAAAGGAACAATTCATGTATAAGTTGAATTAGATTCGTAATTTGTGAATTATTTGAGCCAGCGATAGAGGCAAGCTACCCTGTAGCGCCGAAAGCGCGGTCACGCGACAAGCGTGAGGCTCCCTTATAAAACCAGACAATATACTCATAGTCAAATGCAATATAGAGGCTGTAAGGATTCTTTATATTATTGACTACTTTTACGAATCGAATGTTAAATAAATAAAATTAGAGATATTATGGCTATTGAAATAACCGACGCGAATTTCGAAGAACAAGTACTAAAGAGTGATAAACCGGTAATGGTGGACTTCTGGGCTGCATGGTGTGGACCTTGTAGAATGGTTGGGCCAATCATTGACGAGATAAGCTCTGAATATGATGGAAAAGCAGTTGTTGGTAAGCTTGATGTAGATGCAAACCAGGAATTTGCTGCAAAATATGGTGTTCGTAACATCCCAACTGTTCTTGTATTCCAAAACGGAGAAGTTGTAGGTCGCCAGGTAGGTGTTGCTCCAAAGCAAACTTACGCTGATGCTATCGACCAGTTGTTGTAATAGACAATGATTAATATATTCAAGCCTCGCAATAGCGGGGCTTTTTTTATTGAATAAAACTACCTAATTTCAGTCTGAAATGAAAATAGAGCAGGAGCTGCATAATATTGGAGGTTTTAGGAATCTCGACCTTTTGGCCAAGCAAGTGGTTGAAGGTTATATCTCAGGGATGCATAAAAGTCCGTTTCATGGTTTTTCTGCCGAGTTTGCAGAACATAAGATCTATAATAACGGGGAGAGTACCCGGCATATAGACTGGAAGTTGTTTGCGAAGTCTGAGAAACTGTATACGCGGCGATATGAAGAGGAGACAAACCTGCGTTGTCATCTTATTATTGACAATAGTGCCTCCATGCATTATCCTAAGATCGAAAAGCAGGACCGGCAGCACTTGAATAAGATTGGATTCTCTGTACTTGCTTCAGCCTGTCTTATGGAGATTCTAAAAAGACAGCGAGATGCTGTTGGAGTGAGTATTTACAGCGATGAATTTGAATTCTATGCTCCGGAAAGATCTGGGGAGCGACATCATCATATGTTGTTAAACAAGTTTGATGAGGTTCTAAGATCTGATAAGGTTCGAAGATCTACTGATACATATACTTATTTACATCAAATTGCAGAAAAGCTAAAGCGTAGAAGTCTTGTTTTTCTATTTACAGATATGTTTCAGGAAGATACCGATGAGAAGAAGCTGTTCGAAGCACTAAGGCATTTAAAATACAACAGGCATGAGATCGTTCTTTTCCATGTGATGGATCAAAAAAAGGAACTCGAATTCGATTTTGAGAACAGTCCGCGTAGATTCACCGATGTAGAAACGGGCGCTGAAATAGATCTTTATTCTGAAAATATTAGAAATACCTACCGCGAAGAGGTTAAAAAGTACCTCGAAAACTTAAAATCACAATGTGCCAAGTACCGGATTACCTATGTGGCTACAGATATCAATAAAAATTTTGAAAATATTTTGACGACCTATTTGCTTGAGAAACAAAAGTTTGGGTAGGACTCGAAATATTATTTTTAAAAAACTTAAAAAAACGTTTGCTCAATCTAAAAAGGGACGTATATTTGCCCTCGCAATAACGCAACGGTCTGGTAGTTCAGTTGGTTAGAATACCTGCCTGTCACGCAGGGGGTCGCGAGTTCGAGTCTCGTCCAGACCGCAAAGTTGCAAAAAAGCTCCTCTATACGGGGGGCTTTTTTTGGCGCTAAAGATTAGTTGTGTTGTTTTTGTTCCCTGAGAGGGGAATGTGTAGTTAACCGCCCTATAATCCTTGTTGTGTGGATTTGCGGTTAACCAATGAAAAGCTTTTTTCCACTTGGTGGGAGAAGGCTTTTTTGTTTTTAGGAACGTTCGTAATTCATCATGTTTGGTAATTCTAATAACATGGTCTGTAAGATTCATCTATCTTTGCAGCCGAAAATCTGGCTATGAGAATAACGAAAGCAGAGAGTCTTCAGCAGGAATACCTCAGGATAAAAAAATTAAGTGAGTTCGATCTTGATCTTTACGAATTACGAGACCAATTCAAAAGCTTGATGGAACTGGCCGGGCATATTGCCGGAACTGAAGTTTCTGTGGTAAACCTTATAGATAATTATTCGCAATGGACGCTCTCTGCTGTTGAGGACGAGCCTAAGCGTATTGCAAAAGAAGACTCTATTTGCGCCTATACGATAAGATCTAGCAGCTTTATGGAAGTGGAAAGGCTGGATCTTGATGATAGGTTTAAGAACAAAGCCTATGTTGTTGGAGTGGAGGCTTACCGCTATTACCTGGGAATGCCTCTTACGTTAAGTTCAGGGGAGAATGTAGGTTCGTTATGTATGCTAGACACCCGGCAGCAGGATATTGGATTAGAGAAGAAACAGGCACTTGCCGTCATAGCACGTGAAATTGTGTATAAGCTGGAACATAGAAAGAAGTTGAACGAAACTTTGCATACACTTTCAGAAACTGTTCGAATCAAGAACCAGATTGCGCACGATGTTAGAGGACCGGTTCATGGAATCGCGGGTCTCGGTGGCCGCGGATGGTGAACTGGAACTGGCGAACGCGTTCCTGGAGGCACAGGCCGGTCTCGACGGGGCGGAACGGACTGAGTCCGGGATCATCATCCAGGAAATGAATGTGGGAACCGGTGCCAACCCCGCGGCGGAGGACACGGTGTCCGTGCACTACCACGGGACGCTTCGAGACGGCACCGTCTTCGACAGTTCGGTCGACCGTGGCGAGCCCACGACCTTTCCGCTCACCGGGGTGATTCCTTGTTGGACCGAAGGCGTGCAGCGTATTGCCGTCGGCGGCAAGAGTCGGCTGGTCTGTCCTCCGGATCTCGCGTACGGTCCACAGGGACGGCCGGGGATCCCGGGCAACGCCGCGCTGGTGTTCGAAGTCGAGCTGCTGGAGATCGTCGAGAATTGACCTCCATTCAGATCACACGATTCGTGGGTGCTCGCCTCGCGCTTGACACGCGAGACCCGAAAATCGAAACTCGTCCGTCATGAGCGACGCGAAACCGCTGGCAGGAAAAACCGGTGTGGTGTTCGGAGTGGCGAACAAACGCAGTATCGCCTGGGCCATCGCCAAGGCATGGGCGGAAGCGGGAGCTACCCTGATCTTCAACTACCAAGGGGAACGGCTGAAGCGGAATGTCGAGCAGCTCGCTGGCACGTTCGGCGCCGACGTGCCGCTGTATCCGTGTGATGTCAGCAGCGATGAACAGATCGACTCGTTCTTCG
>NZ_CAJWRQ010000008.1 GCF_913046405.1 uncultured Christiangramia sp. | reverse complement strand
AGTTTGCTTTCAAATGTTTGAAAATCTACCTCTTTTAGATCGATTCCTCCAGCGGTCACAAATTCTTCTTTGAAAGTGCTTTTACCATTTACATTAAATTTGGCCGCTGTAAGCTGTGCGCCCAGATTCGATAATTGCTGCTTGTTGAGGTCTGCCCATTTACTATCCTGAGAAATGCCAGAAGCAAGAACAAGGCTGTGCCATAGTCTTTTTGGAAGGTCGAACTGAGCTCTTTTATAAACCTGTTGTTTGGAATGTTCCTGTTTCAGATCTTTTAAAGTCTCGATGATCGACAGTTCATTTTCACCAGGAATCCAGTTCACTTTTATGCTGAATTTATACTGAAGTTCATTTAAAGCCCTGGCGCCCCATGCTGAAAGCTTCAAGATCGCAGGACCACTGAAACCCCAGTGGGTAATGAGCAATGGGCCATCGCTGCTAAGTTTAGCTCCGGGAATTTCTACTTCTGCATCCAGAGCGATTCCGGGAAGGTCCTTGATCCTGTCATCTTCAATATCAAACGTGAAAAGGGATGGTACAGCATCTACGATGGAATGTCCGCTATTTTTCAATAGATTCCAGATCTTCGAATTGCTGCCTGTAGCAAGCATCAGTTTCTCACAGGAATATTCTTTGGAGCCTACTTCAATTTTCCAGTAATCACCTTCAGAAGAAAAACTTTTTAAACTTTCCCCAGTGCGGACTTCAATTTTCAAGTTATCGCATTCCTTTCTGAAGCAGTCAATAATAGTTTCCGAAGAATCTGTAACCGGGAACATTCTTCCGTCATCTTCAGTTTTAAGAGAAACTCCTCTGTCTTCAAACCAGCCAATAGTATCACCGGTCATAAATTTGTGAAAGGGTCCTCGAAGTTCTTTGCTTCCGCGGGGATATTTACGAACCAGTTTGGCAGGAATAAATTCAGCATGAGTAACATTACACCGGCCACCACCTGAGATGCGAACCTTATTCAAAACTTCCTTTCCTCTTTCCAGGATAAGGACTTTCAGAGACCTGTTATTTTCAGCAATATTGATCGCTGTAAAAAATCCTGCTGCACCGCCACCTACTATGATCCTGTCGAAATATTCCAAAATTGAGCTATTTGATGGCAAAAATAAACAACTAAAAGCTAGTATTTAGTTTTGCAACAACTTAACAGGATTCTGTAATCGATCCGGGTAATCTGAGATAATACCATCAACCCCAAAATCGATCATTCTCAGGATATCATTCACTTCATTCACGGTCCATACGTTTACCTTAAAGCCATGATCCTGACATAATTTCGTATTATCTCTCGTAATAATTCCTACGGAAGGGTGTATCGCCACTGCATCCAGTTTCTTTCCGAGTTCTATCGCTTCAGGTACACTCGCTTTACTTAGGACTGCAAGCGGGATACTGGAATTGATCTTTTTGACTTCGAATAATTCATTCTTCTGAAAGCTGGAAACCAGAAAGTTGCCATATTCCCAGTGTTCCTTTTCAACTTTATGCTGAATAATTTCTGAAACCGCTTTGGCAGTATTCCTGCCTTTAAGCTCAATATTGATCAGGCATTTATTCTCGATAAGATCCAGTACCTCTTGTAGAGTAGGAATTTTGAACCGGTCTTCGATCAAAAATGACTGCATTTCTGTACTGCTTTTTTTAGCTACTTCTCCGCTGCCATTAGTTGTTCTGTCCAGGGTAAAATCATGAATCACGAACAATTCGCCAGTAGCACATCGATGTACATCGATCTCGATCATATTCACCCCGAGGCTGATCGCTTTTTCAATACTTTCCAGTGTATTTTCAGCTAGATGAGCTTTAGCACCACGATGGCCAATTTTGTTGATCTTTTCCATTTTTGAAATTTAGAAATTAATGACTTTCCCTGAAAGTTTAGCGGTTTCACCACAAAACTCGGGAATTTTGAAATGATTATGACTGCTTAACATTTAATTAATTAAAAGCCGGAGTAAATTGAAATTCAACCAAAATTCGGGTAGATCTTGAGAAATTTTTCTTTGAATTACACCCAATTTTAAAATCAAATATAAATGGACAAGTGGTTCGCCTTTGACATTCCGTCCTTCGTTGCAATTATTTTAACAGCAATAGGGATCTATATCGCAATTGTCATATTCACCCGCATCGCCGGTAAAAGAAGTTTTTCTAAAATGTCCAGTTTCGACTTTGCTATGACCTTAGCACTGGGGTCCATGGTAGCAACTACCGTTCTAAGTAAAAGCGTGAGCTTGTGGGAGGGTATAGTTGGTATTGCAGCAGTATATGTTCTACAACTTTTTGTGGCAATCCTGCGTAGGTTTGAAATCGTTCAGAAAGCTATAGATAATGGTCCTTTGATGCTTATGGAAGGACAAACAATTTTACATGAAAATTTGAAAAAGGCCCGAGTGACTGAAGCAGATCTTCGTTCTAAGTTAAGAGAAGCGAATGTGATCAGGCTGAAAGAAGTGAGAGCGGTGGTTTTCGAAGCAACCGGCGATATTTCGGTTTTACATACTGATAAGGACGACGAGGAACTGGAAGGTTATCTATATAAAGACGTTTCAAAATAGAAGGAAGATGCAGGTAAAGGAAAGAACAAAACGGAAGAGTTTAAAAGATGTTTCAGATGAACAGATAAAGGCAGAATACGCCGAATTCATTCTTGAGAATGAGCACCCATGTATCATGGCTAAGACTATTTTCGCCATGGACCAGTTCACTCTCAAAACTTATGATGACTTTGGAAGTATGGAGACTGCTGCCAAATTATTAAAGGATTTAAAAGACTATATTGAAGCTTACGATTTTGAATCGAATGATTTCAAAACATTCCTGGCAGTATTTCCAAATTCTCCGGAATATTCTGAAATTTGCTTTGAAGAATTACTATGGAAGCAATTAGGCAACATTCATAAACTGGATAATGAGCCATGGGATCCCGCGGTGAGTGATAACCCCAAAGACGAAAATTTTAGTTTTAGCATTGGAGGAAAAGCATTTTATGTTGTGGGATTACATCCAAATTCTTCTAGAAAGGCAAGACAGAGTCCATATACTACTCTGACATTCAATTTACACTGGCAGTTCGAAAAACTCAGGGATATGGGAACCTATCAAAAAGTTCGCGATAGAATTCGTGATCGGGATGTAGCTTTGCAGGGTTCGATCAACCCGATGTTGGAAGACTTTGGAAATAACAGTGAGGCTAAGCAATATAGTGGACGTAAAGTCGATAAAGAATGGAAATGCCCTTTTCATTAGGAAATTAAAAAATGTACAGACTAAAAAAATACCGGAAAGATGAGGACGAATTTATTCTCCCATTTATTCGGAAATTTCCATTTGCCACCTTCGTCCTGAAAGGCGAAAATCTTCTAGCTACGCATATTCCTGTGCTTATCGATCAATCTGAAGATGATAATTGGAGATTTTTTTCGCATATCGCAAAACATAATGAACAGCAACAATTTCTGAAGGATGATGTTGAGGTATTAGTGATATTTCAAGGTGCTCACTCTTATGTTTCCTCTTCCTGGTACGAAGAAGCGGACATCAGCACCTGGGATTATTCGGCAGTGCATGTGAATGGCAAAATCAAACTTCAGTCAGATTCAGAACTAAGAGAATCTCTTTCAAAGCTGGTAGCTAATTTCGAAAAAGAGCAGGAAGATCCTCTTTATTATGATAAAATTCCGAAGAAAATGCTGGAAGATCACCTTCCGCAGATCACAGGGTTCTGGATCGATCCTGTAAAAGTTGAAGGTATCGCAAAACTACATCAGTCTTACCATTCTAAAGATGTTGAAAGAGTAGTAAGCAAATTAGATGCTTCAGAAGATCCTCTAAAAAATCAAATTTCAGAAGATATTAAAAACGAACATAATTTATAATGATCGAAGTAATCAAAAGACAAACGGGTGCGGCATTCAGACTACATAAAGGTCAGAAATTGAGGGTAATCGATCCAAACGGTGAACAGGTAAGCGATATGGTTCTTTTTAATGCGAAAGATACGCGGGAAAAGATCTCATCTGGCAAAACTCTGGATTTTGAGGAAAGTATTTTGATTAGTCAGGGTGATCATCTCTGGAGTAACAGGAGTAATAAAATGATGGAGATCCTGGAAGATACCAACGGTAGAAATGACTTTTTGCTAGCACCGTGCAGTCCTGAAACTTTCCAGATCATGTATAATAATAATGAGTATCACCCAAGTTGCTTTGAGAATCTTTATACCAACCTGGAGAAGTTCGAAATTCAGCCAGATGATATTCCTACCGCATTCAATATTTTTATGAACGTTCAGTTTGACACAAAGGGAAAACTTAGTGTAAATCCACCTTTAAGCAAAGCCGGTGACTATGTTCTGTTCGAAGCGAAAATGGACCTTATAGTTGCTTTAACGGCGTGCTCTGCTGAAGATAGCAATGGTGGAACCTTTAAACCAATTCACTACGAAATTATAGATTAAATATTCTTTCTACGGTAACGCATATTCAACATTTCTATCGCTAAAGAAAAGAATACCGCAAAATAGATGTAGCCTTTTGGCACATGATAATGTGCGCCTTCAACGATAAGCATCGCTCCAATGAGTATCAGGAACGATAAAGCCAGGATCTGAATTGTTGGATGATTGTTTACAAATTCTCCTACAGGTTTAGCGAAGATCATCATCACGATGATAGAAACAATTACCGCTATGATCATGAGGATAATTTGATCTGTCAAACCTACAGCTGTAAGTATGGAATCAAAGGAGAAAACAATGTCCAGAAGTACGATCTGTACGATCGCAGAGCTAAAACTTATCGTTGGCTTTTTACCATTTTCGGTAGTCTTATTTTCCTCCTGTCCTTCTACCTTATGATGAATTTCAAGTGTACTTTTAATAAGTAGAAATATACCACCGGCGACCAGAATAATATCACGCCAGCTTAATTCAAAATCTGCCACGGTGAGTACCGGTTCGGTAAGCCCAATAATCCATGTGATACTCAAAAGCAACAAAATTCGCATGATCAATGCAATGGACAAGCCGCCAATTCTGGCTTTTTTCTGACTCTCTTCGGGAACTTTGCCCGCTACTATAGATATAAATATGATATTGTCTATTCCCAGAACGATTTCCAGGAAAGTAAGAGTTAGAAGAGCTACCCAGGTATCTGGTTGTAGAAATATTTCCATGATCAATTGGTTGGTACAGCTTCAAAATTAGATAAAAATGAATTGCTCATAGTTAATATTATGAGAAACTGATTGAGCCTGTTAACTCTCGAATCCGAATTTATAATTAATCCTCCATAGACAAAAATCTGGAAAAGATCATAATCTGTTCGCCAGCGTGATTCAACTCGTACATAAATAAAGAACCTGTAAAGTGAAATTCCAGTCGATTATTGATCGCGAGAGAAGGTAAAGATTTACAGGGTCTCTATATTACAGAGAGGGAGAGATCTGTTGCCGGGATCAGCTTTTTTCAAGGTCTTTACACATAGCCAAGATCAAAACCAAATGAATCATAATTGTTGGCTTGCACATTTTCGCAATATGTTTCGAAGCTAAAACGTCCAATTTTGTATCCCATAGGGTGGAGATATTTCATAAACTAGATTTTAAATGGGTGTCTCGAATTTGATAATTTTTATCCTTAAAAAGCTTTAAACTGTTTGTAGTTGGTTCAGTTTATTTAATAATTCTTAAATTCTGCAATTAATTTTGAATGATTGATCATTTCGGTTTACATAACTTATTACTGGGATGGTTAATCTCACTTTACTAACGAACATGAATAAAATTTTCTTCTATTCCATAAGTGCAGCCCTTGCCGGGTTTCTTTTTGGATTTGATACAGTAGTAATTTCAGGAGCAGATAAACAATTACAAGCATTATGGGGGACTTCAGATGCCTTCCATGGTTCTGTTGTGATGGCCATGGCCTTATGGGGTACTGTGGTTGGAGCGATCTTCGGAGGTATTCCTACAAATAAATTTGGTAGAAAAAATACACTTATCGCTATTGGAATCCTGTATTTCGTCTCTGCCCTGGGTTCGTCTCTTGTAAACGATCCTTATACTTTCGCATTTTTTAGGTTCCTTGGAGGACTTGGTGTAGGAGCTTCTACCATTACAGCACCAGCCTATGTATCAGAAATCGCACCGGCCAACAAACGTGGTAAATTAGTTGCCCTTTACCAGTTCAATATTGTTCTTGGGATTCTTATCGCCTTTCTTTCTAATTATCTATTGAGAAATACCGGAGAAGAACCATGGAGGTGGATGGTTGGCGTAGAGGCAATTCCAGCTTTCCTCTATATTCTTTTCGTTATTGGTATTCCTAAGAGTCCGCGTTGGTTGGTCTCTAAAGGTAGAATGGCCGAGGCGAAGCGCATTCTGGAAAGGATCAATCCAGGATTGGATGTTAGCGCCAAAGTTCAGGAGATTAAGACACAATCTGATACTGAAGTTACCGGTGAGAATATCTTTATGAAAAAGTACCGTTTCCCGATTATTCTCGCATTTCTAATCGCATTTTTCAATCAGTTATCTGGTATCAATGCATTTCTGTATTATGCTCCTAGAATTTTTGAAGCTGCCGGACTTGGAGAAAGTACAGCCTTGTTAAGCAGTATAGGTATTGGAGTCGTGAATCTTTTATTTACCTTGTTAGGTGTGTTTCTTATTGATAAACTTGGTCGAAAACAACTCTTGCTATTTGGATCGATAGGCTATATCATATCTCTTTCACTGGTCGCAGCTGCATTTTTTCTGAATTGGGGAGGTTTATGGGTGCCCATATTCTTATTCCTGTTCATAGCTTCGCACGCCATAGGACAGGGAGCGGTTATCTGGGTATTTATTTCTGAAATATTCCCTAACAGATTGCGGGCATCAGGGCAGGCATTTGGAAGTTCAACTCACTGGGTGCTAGCAGCG
This sequence comes from uncultured Christiangramia sp., assembly GCF_913046405.1. Taxonomy (GTDB): domain Bacteria; phylum Bacteroidota; class Bacteroidia; order Flavobacteriales; family Flavobacteriaceae; genus Christiangramia; species Christiangramia marina. The sequence continues at coordinate 46,414 of NZ_CAJWRQ010000008.1, read as the reverse complement.
ATCATTCCTTCCAGTATTCCGTATTTGTTCAGTACCATTGGAGCAGGCTGGGTTTTCGCCTTCTTTGCATTCATGATGGTGCTACAACTGTTTTTCGTTATTTTTATGATGCCAGAAACCAAGGGGAAATCCCTGGAAGAACTGGCGGAAGAATTATCCATTAAAGAAATTTCAACTACAACCTGATATTATGAATAAAATTAAATTCGGTTTAACCTCACTGGCTGTTTGCTGCCTGTTTTTCAATTCGTGTAAGGATCAAAATTCTGAAGAAACTTCCGAAGAAATTACTCAGACAGAAGGTGAGGAAAACAGTGACGAAGCATATAGGCCCAATTTTCATTTTACTCCGGAAAAGAACTGGATGAATGATCCAAACGGGATGTTTTACCTGGATGGTACCTATCACTTATATTTCCAGTATTATCCAGACGATAATGTTTGGGGACCAATGCACTGGGGGCATGCCACGAGTAAAGATATGATTACCTGGGAAGAACAGGAGATCGCGTTGTTTCCAGATGAAAAAGGTTATATATTCTCGGGTAGTGCTGTAGTGGATAAGGAAAATACTTCAGGATTTGGTGAGGATGGCAAGACTCCGGTAGTGGCTATTTTCACTTATCATGAACCAAAAGGAGCAGAGAAGGGTGAGAAGGATTACCAGTCGCAAGCGATCGCTTATAGTCTTGATAAAGGGATGACCTGGACAAAATATAAAGGCAATCCTGTGTTACCCAATCCAGGAATTGAAAATTTTAGAGATCCCAAAGTAACCTGGGATAAGGAACACAAGCAGTGGCTTATGGCTCTGGCAACAACCGAAAAAACTTTGTTCTATACTTCACAGGATTTGAAAGAATGGAAAAAAGTTTCTGAATTCGGACAGGGAAATGGTGCACATGACGGGGTCTGGGAATGCCCGGATTTCTTTCCAATGCAGGTTGAAGGTACCGGTGAAACCAAATGGGTGCTGATCCAAAGTTTAAATCCTGGAGGCTATAATGGTGGATCTGGAACCCAGTATTTTGTAGGAGATTTTGATGGCACAACATTCACACCTGAAGAAAATATGACCAATCTGGAGGAAAAGCACGACTACTGGATAGACTTTGGAAGAGACAATTACGCTGGAGTAACCTGGGCTAACTTGCCAGAGGAGGATGGAAGGAAATTGTTTCTGGGTTGGATGTCTAACTGGTTATACGCACAGGAAGTACCAACCGAAACCTGGAGAAGTGCGATGACCATTGCAAGAGAACTGAAGCTTATCAAAGAAGATGGACAATACCTGGTTACTTCACAGCCGGTAGAGGAATTACAAAAATTCAGAGGTGAAGTAGTCAAGAAAAGCGCACTTTCAGCCAATAAGGATCTGGTACTTATTGATACATCAGCGATCGATCTTTCCAAAGCTGAGGTGAAATTCAGTATTTCCGGATTAGAGGAAGACGGGAACTATCATTTTACGCTTTCTAATGAAAAGGGAGAAAAATTCGTGGTGAATTATGATCATTCAAAACAAAAATTCAGCATGGATAGAAGTAAGGCAGGAATAAATGATTTTTCAGATAAGTTTTCCGGGACACCCTCAACAGCACCGAGAATAACAGCGTCTAATTCTATGGAAGTTCATATGCTACTTGATAAAACCAGTATGGAATTATTCATTGATAATGGAAAGACCGTTATTACAGAGATCTTTTTTTCTGAAAAGCCATGGGATACTTTCTCGATTGGTTCCGAAGAAAAAGATTTTATGGTAGATAGTTTTGAAGCTTATGAACTAAATTTTAATAATCAATAATAGTAAATGTCAAAAAGGATAAAGGCGGTTTGTTTTGGTGAGGTTTTGTATGACGTATTTCCAGATATGGAACGAATTGGTGGTGCACCGCTTAATGTTTCAGTAAGGTTGAGCAGTCTCGGTATCGATGCTGAAATGATCAGTAAAGTTGGAGTTGATTCCAGGGGAGATGAATTGCTGGACTACCTCAGAACTCAGGGAGTTGAAACCGGTAATATTCTAAAGGATGAAACCCGGGAGACGGGAGCGGTGGATGTAAAACTTTCACAAAGTGGTTCTGCCAGCTATACGATCAAATATCCTGCAGCCTGGGATGGTATTGTCGCTACTGAAACTATTGAGCAATCGGTTTCCCGTAGTGATGCATTTATCTTCGGAAGTTTGATCTGCCGTGATGATGTAAGCAGAAAGACCTTGTTCGATCTTATACCAAAAGCCTCTTACCGGGTCTTGGATTTCAATTTAAGACCTCCACATTATTCAAAAGATCTCTTAGCTGAATTGATCCAGCATGCAGAATTCATCAAATTTAATGATGATGAATTGTTTGAAATCGCAAAAATGTTAGGTTCAGAATATAATTCACTCGAGCAGAATTTGTTGTTTATTGCGGTGAAATCCAATGCTGAAACTATTTGCGTTACGAAGGGCAGACATGGTGCTGTTTTGATGCATGACAAAAAGCTTTATTATAATTCTGGTTACCAGGTGAAAGTCAAAGACACCGTAGGAGCCGGCGATTCATTTTTAGGTACGCTACTGGCGAAAATGCTTCAAGGAGAAAAGCCTCAGGTTGCACTGGATACGGCTTGTGCGATGGGCGCTTTAGTAGCGGCCAAAGAAGGTGCCAACCCGGTAATTTCAGAAGAATTATTGCACAGGTTCATGAATCCTATGGATGCTAAAAAAGTTAAATAATACTGAGCATGACTTATATAGACTGGATAGGTTCAGTAGGAGTATTTCTAATTCTTCTGGCATATGTGCTTAATGCTGCCGGAAAACTTGGAACCAAAGACCTTATCTATATTTTACTGAATTTGATAGGAGCCTCTTTGGCCTGTTATGCTTCGGTTTTAATGGACTACGTTCCATTCATAATTCTGGAAGCGGTCTGGGCTACGGTTTCACTCTTCAGTCTCATACGGTACAAAATGTAAAACCGAATCATAAAAAAAGCGATCCTAAACAGGATCGCTTTTCTTTTCTTAGTTGTTGGGGTTTAGTGTTATTTCTTCACACTTAGTTCTCTGGTTAACCATCCACTTCTGCTAGCGGTCGCAATCGCGTAAGGGGTGATCCAGAATAGTCCAAAAGTATGTAGAATACTGTATGAGTAAGCCCACAATGATTCTGAAAGCTTATATCTCTTGGCATAGAACAATACCGGGAAACTTGAGTAAACCATAATTCCCAGAAATGTTGAGCTAAGGAATAAAAGTGGGTGAGAGATTACGAAAAATAGCATAATCATAATCAATGGATAACTCATAATGATCTTCAGGAACTGGTTGATGAACAACAGTCTTGATCCAAGAGTTGAACCTTCTCTAAACTGAGTAAATACATATTTAGACATGGCGATATTCTCACGAACATTACTTCGTCCCCATCTAATAAACATCTTATAAAGACCTTTATATTGCTCAGGAACATTAGTGTATGCATACGCGTTTCTCTGGAAAAGAACGTGTTGTCCCTGTTTAAGGATCATATTGGTCATAGCTCTGTCTTCACCAATATCTGAGGGTTTCCCCATAAATGTCTGGTTGATCCACTCAGGAAGACATTCAAATACTGCACTGGCACGGTAAGCGGCTAGAGCTCCCGGAGTACAAAGTACAGATTCCAGTGTACTTTCCGCAGAACGCATAAATTCGAAACTTAGTACGAAATTCACGTTTAACATCTTTGGAAGTAAGGCTTTCTCGTTATTCAGAACTCTAATGTTACCTGCAACGGCACCACATTTCTCATTAACAACAAATGGGCTTACCAGGTTTCTTAAAGTATCTGCGTTTACTACAGAATCACTATCCACGGTCACAAAAACTTCACCGGTACCAAGATTAAAACCTCTGTACAATGCATGCCTTTTTCCTTTATTTTCAGGCTGCTGGTAAATCGCTACACGATCACCCAGAACTTCTTTAGCTTTCTGCATCCAGCTCCAGGTATCATCCTTACTACCGTCATCAATAGCAAGTAATTGTAGTTTTTCTGTAGGATATTCACTTTCTGCCAGGCTCATAAGCGTGGCATATACCTGTTTTCCCTCGTTATAAGCTGGAACGATCACGGTACAGGTTGGTAACTCTTCGTTAGAAACAGATTCTATAGGCTTGTACTTGAAGTACAACACCAGATTATATATAAAAAATGCTCCTCGATATAAGAACAGGGCAGATGCTAGGATAAAGAAAGCATAACCCCAGGTAGTATTCATTCTGGCAGTATTGATCTCAGTAAAATCTCTTTGCAGAAAATATACAAGGTATGCTGATCCTATCATGAGTATGAAAGTGCTAATAAGCACAACGATTCCCCATGTATTCAGCGGATTTTTGGTTGGTAAGAATTTATTTATTCCTGAAGCGTGTTCTTCTTCAGCAATAGTTTCATAATTCTTTTTAGTATTCATATTTCAGATTTTTATTCGTATTGGTTTTCATATAGGCAACTCTTATGCCATTAAAAAAGCCCTGGTAATCAGGGCTCAATTTGATCTTATATTAAAATCATGGGTGACAATTCCACACTTTTGCCGTGTAATCTGAAATATTCCTCAGTAGTGGAACTTATTCTGAAGGCACTTCTTCAGTCTCTTCTACAACTTCAGATTTTTCAGTTTCTTCAATTTCTTCCGTTACTTCAGAATCTACCGTTGGTTCTTCTTCATCTGAAAAATATGGGAATACATCCAGGATTGGTGATTCAGTAATTGCAGGAATGCTATAATCGCCCATAGTTTCCTGTAACGCCTGTTCCGTATTTTCATAAGCCTGCTTGACGTCGTTCGCCTGGATAAGCATGTATAAATTAGACTTTCTTTCTTTACCACTCTCATCATCATAACTAATGAGCGAAACCTTGGACTTGAACCATCGATCTGAATTTTCAAAAGGATGAACTTCAGATAGATTTGCCACCTTGATATTGGTGATCATGAACTCCTCACTTGTGTAAGTCTTCATTTCTTCTGTGATTCTTGCTTCAGCTTCCGTATAAGAAACAGCGTCCAGAAGATAGGTTTCAGTAGTTACTTTACTTTCCCCGGTTTCATGGGTCTTTCTATACTTTACTTTGCACTCGTACCATACTACGCTCATAATGAAAATCTTTTTTTGGGTCGGCAAATATAGATTTTAAAAGCAAAGTGTTCGTAGCAAGTTTGAGAAATTTGTAGAAGTTATAAATGTGAAAGTGAAAGTGGTTGAAAACCGGCTAATTACGGATTAGTTTTCTGTAGGTGTGATCCTTTGGTCAGTATTAAGTTGAAATGATTTGCAACAATAAGTACAGGCCATCAAGGAAGCTTCAGCTGGATCATGCTGAGCATGCAGTTCCTGGAAATCATTAAAAAAGCCAAGTTTGGTTCTTCCAGTCTTTTCGGGCAGGAGATCACAGCTTTTAAGGTGAACCACATGTTGGTTACCAAAGCGTTTTCTGTTCTCAAGATAAAAGCAAAACATTCCCTTCCTTTTGGGCAAAGATAGCGAAAAATGCTCCCTGAATAATTTCAACCTCATAGCTCAAATTTGAGGGCAAATGTATACCTGCATCCAGAGCTAAAGGTTCAGAAATTATTAATATCTTTTCTGCAGTATTATCTTATGGTTAATTGATTTGTAGATTAGTAAGTCGAAATACTAATCATTAAAATTACGCTGTTTATTCATTCAGTATGCACAAGAAGAAAGTGTTATTTCACAAGATACACGGTAGGTCAAGCAAGATATTTATCTCTCTGGCGTTAGTGTGCCTCGTGTTGTACGGCGTAGATTATTTCAATGATATGTTTGGAAGATTCGATAGCGTACTATTATTCAGCGCTCATTTGATTCTTTTACTATTCTGGAGCCGAATGATATTTAACAAGTCGGTAGTTTCCTGGAACAAACTTGGAATAAATATTAAAATGAAGGGAATCTGGGGAAGCAGTTTACTTTTGAAAAGATTCGTTCGGTTGAAATTACAGAAAGTGAACTTATTATTATTGGTCGCTACGGAAAAACATCAATTTTTGATATTAAACATGTTTCAATACAGGATAGGGAACGAATCGCAGAGATCTTTGATCGATATTGCACGGCATCTTATTATGAATTGAAGAAAGCCAGTTGAATATTTGAGAACTATTATACCTGTTCTTACTGAAATAATGGTGCAGCTGATTGAGGCTTCCATTGACTTTAAGATCGATAGAACATTTTGAAGTGTGATAGCAAAACTTACTTATTGCGAAATTCATTTATATTCTTTTACCTCTTCGAGCTATTCAATATGATAATATCGCACAACTTGTGAGTATAAGGCGATACAATTGGTAATTGAACCTAAATTCCGATCCATTTATTTAATTTAGTTGCCAGACATTGGAACAATGAACGAAATCATAACTACTATTTTCTTCTTTATTGCCGTGATCGATCCGCTTGGTTCGGTACCGGTTTATCTGGAAGCAACCAAGAACATTCCGGAAAAGAAACGTAAGACAGTCGCGATCAGAGCTTCTATTATTGCATTTCTAATACTACTGTTCTTTATTATTGTAGGACAGCTTGTTCTTGATGGAATGGATGTTTCCCTGGATGCTTTTCAGATCTCAGGGGGCGTGATCCTTTTCTTGTTCGCCCTTACAATGATCTTTGGTGATGGAAAACCTGAATCTGAAAAAGGTCTTATCAAAGATTACAAGCATGTGGTGATCTTTCCAGTTGCCATCCCATCTATTGCTTCTCCAGGTGCGATCATGGCAGTAGTGCTAATGACAGATAATAATCTATATACAATACAGCAACAGGCTGTGACCACGGCGTTGGTTCTCGTGGTTATCACTATAACTTGCATATTGCTATTAACAGCTAATCGAGTGAAAGATCATGTGGGAGAATATGGGATCACTGTGGTAAGTAAGATCATGGGGCTAATCCTGGCAGCCTACGCAACCCAATCCATACTGGCAGGATTAAGAGACTTTTTTGTAGTTTTAAAATAGCCTGATAGCCCATTTGATATGACTAAAATAAAATATCCATATAAACATTTCTTCGGCCTTCTGATAGTTTTTCTGGCGCTGCAATCCTGCGAGGATAAGAAGGAGATTAGTTCTATAGATCCTATAAGTTGGGAGTCGAGACAAATTGCTATTCCGCAGAATGATTCCTTGGCTTCCGGTGAAACTTATCTCTCTATTTATTCTGAAATCTATAGTCAGACAGAACATATCACTCATGATCTAACTGCGACCATTAGCATGAGGAACACCAGTCGTGAGGATACGATTTATGTTGAAAGAGCCGACTATTACGCGACTAATGGAAAGCTCATCCGAACTTATTTTGATGCTCCTATTTATATCGCGCCACTGGAGACGATTGAAATTGTGATCGATGAAACCGATAAGTCTGGTGGAACCGGGGCTAACTTTGTGTTTGACTGGCAGGCAGATCTGAATACTACCGAGCCGGTATTCGATGCTGTGATGATCTCCACTTCCGGGCAGCAGGGCCTTTCTTTTACTACACAGGGAATTCGTACTAAATAATTACTATTTTAAGAAAATAGAGGTTCCACCGTTAACTTGATCGTTGAATACTAGTATTTTAACGGATATTTTTTTCATTTCTCAGGATTTAATGCCTAAATTTACCATCCAAATCAGGTCTAAACCTACAAATGCCAGCCCTAATCCGCATTTATTAAGACCATAATAAATTGCGTCATGAATAAAGTGAGGTTGTTGGGATTGGGGATGATCACCTTTGGAATCCTCATTGGCTACCTGAGCACAAGTACAAATTTTCATTTAGTTTCAGGGGTCATGCTGGGTCTCGGTATAGGATGGACTATAACCGGTAGATTCGGTCGAAAACATGATACTACCATCTCTGGAATTAAAACTACTACTTCAGAAGAGCAAACCGTCTAATTTCATTCATTCAGTTAAGGAGATCAATTGTCTTTAAAAATTCTGTTTTAAGGTAACATTATTAACCCAGATCAATCAACCAGGTTAAAATATTTACAAACCCACTCGCCAAATTTATACAGCTCCATATCCCCTCGTATTTTTGTTTCCGAATTTAAAAGAAATCTAAAAATCACAATTATGGAAGATAATATTAAAGGTAAAGTAGTAATAATAACAGGAGGTAGTAGTGGACTTGGGGAAAATACAGCCCGTCATTTAGCTTCACGAGGAGCAAAGGTAGTTATTGCCGCAAGACGTAAGGAAAAATTGGATGCCATTGCTGAAGATATCAGAAAAGATGGAGGTGAAGCGCTGGTAGTGGAGACTGACGTTACTAAAAGAGAAGACCTGAAAAATCTCATTAGACTTAGTAAAAAAGAATATGGAAAAATTGATGTTCTTATCAATAATGCCGGATTAATGGCTATCGCACCTCTTGCTGAAGATAAAGTGGAGGAGTGGGATAAAATGATCGATATCAATGTAAAGGGTGTGCTTTACGGGATTTCCGCAGCGCTACCAGTATTCCATGAACAGGGATTTGGCCACTTTATAAATCTTTCTTCAGTTGCAGGAATTAAAGTATTTAGTCCTGGAGGAACCGTTTACAGCGGAACTAAATATGCGGTAAGAGCAATTACTGATGGTTTACGTCATGAGGTTGGTGGGAACATAAGAACAACAACCATAGAACCTGGAGCTATAGATTCTGAATTAAAATATGGTTCAAGCCATGATGAAAGTTCAGAAAACGTAAAAGAGTTTTACAAGCAGGCAATTCCTGGAGACTCTATTGCCAGAGCTATAGCGTATGCTATTGAGCAACCAAATGAGGTAGACGTGAATGAGATCGTAATTAGACCTACAGTTCAGGAATTCTAGTTGAGATGTTTATGCCGAAGTAAAAAAAGTCCTTCAGATAATTCTGAAGGACTTTTTTATAGTGTTAAACTTCAGGTTTTTTACTAAAGTACTGCAGCTTTCGGTTTTACCTCGTTGTCGGTATTTGCTCCTTCCGAGTAGAAAGTATCCTCATTCCAGGAGTCCATTTCAACATCCTGTCCAATTTTTTTAGCAAGATCTGGATTAGAGATAAATGGTTTTCGGAAGGCAAAAAGATCTGCATCAACATCTTCAATAACTTCATTCCCTTTTTCTAAAACAAAAATCTATCAGGAATTTTCTCGAAAGCTATAAGGATTTCTCATTTTTTCAATCAATTTATTCTTTTAAGGTCAGAATATTAAGATAGTTATATCAATGTCTTTAACTATTTCGCATTTTTAGATGAGATGATTTTCTGAGGAGTTTATTGGTCACAAAGTCGCTTTCTTATAGCAGCGAAAATATAACAAAATTATACGAGCTCGCAGGAATCTAAAAAAGTATTTCATACGTAGATTTCCCGTGCGTTTAAAGCGTGTTTCAATCCATTAGATTAAATTCAGGACGTCATTATTCTATAATTTTAATTGTATTTTCGGAATTCTTACAGGATAGCTATGGGGAAGCAGTCGGTAATGTTGGTGTTGGAAGGAACCTATCCTTTCAATGGTGGTGGAGTTTCTACCTGGGCGCATCTATTATGTAGCCAGGTAAGCAACGTGAATTTTAAATTGTACTCCATTAATGCCAATTTTGAAACTACACCAAAATATGACCTAAGCCCTAATATTACCCAGGTAGTTCAGGTTCCATTATGGACTCCAGATGAACCTTATGATTATATTAGCTATGGGGACGAATATTACAAAACCGTAGCTAAAAAGGAATGGACCACGAATGAGATTGTGGAGCGTGAATTTGTGCCGGTTTTTTCAAAATTGTTGCATTTAATTTATGATGATAATCTCGAGGTTGAACATCTGGATGAGGTTTTTAGAGCTCTGTGGTTATACTTTGAAGATTATGATTACAAGGAAACGATGCGAAGTGAACCTGTTTGGAAGGCTTACCGTGAGATCATGTCCCAGTATATTGTAAGGGACTATAATCCAGATGCAGCTTTGATAGATATTACCATTGGGCTTCGATGGATCTATAGGTTTTTAATTCCACTGGCCATCACCGATGTCCCTAAATGTGATATCGCGCATCTAACCCTTTCAGGATTTCCTGTGATACCGGCTTTGATCGCACATTATAAGTATGGCACGAAAATCATGCTTACCGAGCACGGTGTTTTTATAAGAGAGCGACTACTCGCCTTAAACAATTCTGAATATCCATTTTTTCTGAAACGTTTATTAACACGCTTTTCAGAAGCTATAGCAAGGTTGGCCTATTATAAGTCTGAAGCTATTGTCTCAGTAAATAAATTCAATATTAAATGGGAGAAAATGTATGGAGCAGATCCCAGCAAGATTTCGATCATATATAATGGGATTGATTCTGATAAATTTAAACCAAAACCAAAACCAGACCATCTCAAAAATGTTCCGACGGTTGTCGCAGCTGCCAGGATCTTCGAGCTTAAAGATGTGATCACCATGATCAGGTCGTGTGCCGTAGTTCAAAAATCAATTCCAGATATTCAATATCTAATTTATGGCGATGATAAAGCGGTTCCCGAATATACAGATACCTGTCTGCATTTAATCGAAGAACTGGGAATAAAGGAGAATTTTATATTTATGGGACCTAGAAGCGATTCGCATAATATTTTCCCGGAAGGTGATCTTTCTATTCTTACTTCTATTTCTGAAGGTTTTCCTTTTACAGTGATTGAAAGTATGAGTTGTGGTGTTCCGGTTGTTTCTACAGATGTAGGTGGAGTTAAGGAAGCGCTCGACGAAAACAGCGGCTTTTTATGTAAACCGAAAAATGCCCAGGAAATCGGGCATAGAGTCATAGAATTATTACAGAACCATGAATTACGCTCGAAAATGGCAACCCACGCAAGACAACGCGTATTGGATCACTTTACGATCTCGAAATTTATAAGGCAATATGAAGATGTTTACGAACAACTTCTAAATGAACATCAAGTGGAGAACCAACCTGTGGAAACATTTTAGATGAACCCGGAACAAAGAAAAGCTGTAGCACATCTCATCATTGCTATTAAAGATCGCAACGGGAAACCGGTAAATTTAAATGTAGTGATTGCCACTATTGAATCTTTAGGCATCAGGGAAGTTGATGTTGAAAAAGATTTTGGCTTCGATAGTATTTTAAGTCTTGCGAACTATATATATAAAATCTTTGGTTTAAAAGCTTATAATGATTTAAAGAATGATAAGCAGCGAGTAGTTGAGGCCAAGAATTATAAGAAGATTGCCATTTCCTCGTATTTTTCTTCTCGTGCTGTCAAACAATTTATACTTGAGAATGGATCTGGGATCTCGAACTTTTTGCCGGTTGCGATACAGGTGATTTCAATTGTGCTTTTCGGGATTTCTCTATGGACATTTTCTAAATTCAATAACCTGCAATCTACTGCCGTAGTTCTTGGTGTAATTGTGGGCTTCGTGGCTACCGGGGGATTTGTGCAGGTAATTGGAAAACAGGTTTCCTATTATTGGTATAATGAAGATTTTTATATGGCCCGGCACTCGGTTCTCAATATCATAAAGTACGGTACGCTTACCATCCTGGTTATATTCATATTTTCAGCCTTGCTTAATTTTATAATACCTTTATACTCTATTAGTTTTGTGATCATCTGTTTTTCTTATGCCTTATTTATTGGCTTCCTACTTTTGGTACTGGCGCCCTTATATGCATTAAAGCAACGTTGGATGATCACGGTGAGCATAAGTTTAGGAACTGCACTCGCACTTGCTTTACATTTTTTTACTAAAGTCCCGGTATATTTTCTCCATTGGGCAGGAATAGTTGTCGCGGCTTTAACCTCGATCCTATATTTGCAATGGTTCTTAAAACATACATTGAAGAAGAGGAAATCCAAGTCCATTGTAGAACCAAAAGTGACTTTGTCTATTTACCGCAACTTTAATTATTTTTTATACGGAATTTTCTTCTTCCTTTTCGTCTTTATGGATAGGATTATCGCATGGTCATCTTCTACTAATCGTGAAATACCTTATCTATTCTACTATGAAAAGGATTATGAGATAGGCATGGATCTCGCTATTCTGTTCTTCTTTTTGCTGGGTGGAGTGCTGGAATACAGTATTAGCTCGTTTAACCGACATCTGGACTATTTTCAGCTAATACATACTTACTCAAAATTCAAGAAATTCAATCGTAAAATGACGGGTTTATATCATCGCCATTTGAGATTGCTTCTTTTCACTACGATGGGAGTGGCGATCCTATTATATCTTATCATGACCCAGCCCTGGGGTTATAAAGCGGGATTTGATGAGGCACTTTCAGAACTGAGTATTAAGGTGAGCATATTAGGGAGTATAGGTTATATATTTCTTACTATAGGTGTTTTAAACACGCTGTATCTGTATACTCTTAATCAAAACCGGAAACCGCTGGTAGCAATTATCGCTGCGTTGTTAACAAATTTCATATCAGGAGTGATACTAAGCCGACTCATATCTTATGAGTATGCGGTTGTTGGTTTAATGCTAGGGTCTCTGGTCTTTATGCTGGTAACCTTTAGATATACGAAGCAGTTTTTTAAGAATCTGGATTACTATTATTATGCAGCATATTAAATACTTTGTGATGGGTCTGGTTTGTTTTTCAATCTTCAGTTTCTCTAAATGTAAGCACGAAACCGCAAAACGTGTGCTTGTAAATTATGGTGATTTTGATCCTGAACTCGTTCGGGGTTATGACTATGTAATATTAGAAAGCGTCCATTTCTCTTCGGAAGACATTAAAATTTTAAAATCTAACAACCAGAATGTTCTTGCTTACGTAAGTTTTGGAGAAGTAAATGAAGCTGCTCCACATTATAAGGAGATTTCAGAGTATACGCTGTCAAAAAACGATATTTGGAACAGCTACGTGCTCGACCTGGAGAATGAACAAACACGCCAAACAATTTTTGAAATCGTAAGAAATAATCTGGAAACTAAAGGTTTTGATGGACTCTTCCTTGATAATATAGATAACTACACTTCTTTTGGACCAACCCCAGAAAAACTGACTGCGCTCGTGAGTTTTCTAAAACGTCTTAAAACCGAATTTCCAGAATCACATTTAATGCAGAATGCTGGACTGGAAGCGCTTGATGAAACCGAAGAGTTTGTAAGTTCAATCGCGGTAGAATCTGTAGCAACCAATTATAATTTTGAAACTTCAGAATATAGAATGAGAGAATCGAAAGATTTCAATCAAAGAATTGACAATTTGAAAAGCGTGGCTCAGGATTTTGGATTGCCTATTATAATTATTGAATATGCAGATAGTGCAGCTCTTAAGAAGGCCGTGAAAAAGCGTTTGAAGCCTTATCAGGCAAATCTCTTTATTGGTAAAATTGAGCTTCAAAACCTACCGGAAAATGAGTGATGTTTATTTCTGGTTCAGTGCAACCTTATTGGGACCATTAAGAATTCTTTTATTCTTTCTATTTTTTTATATTCTATACAGGTTAACTGCTGCAAAGTTATCTTATCAAACTGGAATCGAATTTTTTGTCCCCAGGTTCGTAATGGGACTTTCCGCAGCGATCATAGTTAGTTTATTTCTAACACAGATCAATGGTTTCGATACCATGTTAATTTTAATGATCACATCCTTATTCTTTGTCCTGAGTTTTTTAAATCTAAAACGAAAAAAACCTCTCAAAGCTCAACTTCAGAAGATTTATAGTCGATTAATTTTATATGTGGTTATTAGGTTTGAGGCTAATCGGTCGCTGGTAGAGCGTAAAAATTTCAGAAAAAGAAAGCCGCAGACTCTGGAAGCTAAAAAAACAAAATTCTGGCAAATTGGAATAGCTCTGTTCATTTTCGCCGCTATGTTTATGAGCAGGTATTATTTCCTACAGTATGATAATTACCTTTTAAGTTCATCCTGGTACGAAGATCTGGATAAAGTAAAAGCCATAGCAGAACAAACTTGGTTCAGTGTTGTTTCAGATTCTATGGGTGGTTATGCGATCATATCATTATACGCAAAGATTTCAGGTCTTAGTGATATGCTGGCCTTGAGTAATGCTGGCTTTATCGAGTCGGCTTTGCTGGCAGTGATCATATATTGGGCGCTATATAAGATAACTCATAAGCATGGCCCTGGATTACTTGCAGCATTGGTATTTGGATTTGGCTACACCATCATCCCCTTAAATATAGACTCTGTTCTGCAGCATAAATCGGTTTTTCTCGCCATGACTCTGGCGCTGCCGTTAATGATCTTCAACATGTATCCCACAAGTTTCCGGCAAAAGAAATCGAATTATTTCCTTTGGAACGTTATTGGTGTTCTGGCTTTAAGTTTTATTAATCTTTTTATAGCTCTGGCCGTCTTATTGCCGTTTATTCTCATTTGTCTTGTTATTAACCCAGCTGAAAAACGAGCGTATAATTTACGGGCTTTAACGGCATATCTTGTTAGTGCCGCACTAGTCATCCTGTGTTATTTCATTGTTTCATACTTCCTGCAGGTAAGCTTTGTGAATCTGTTAGTGTCTAAGTTAGTTTCATTTGATTATTATACCTATACGCCAAACCTTATTCTTCCATTTTCAGAATTAGTGTGGTATTACATAAGTATAAACCTGGCTTTGGGAATTGCTGCAAGCTTTATGATCGCCAGAAAATCTTCCCGATGGAGGTCTATATTAGCAATTCTTGTTTTTGTCCTGTTTCTATTCACGATATATGTCCTGGATATTCCCATTCTGGACGATGATCTTTTGCTACAACTCATAGGGGTCTTTCTGCCAATACTAATTGGACTGTTATTCTATTTTATCTATCTGCCATTTTATAGTCTGATTAAAAAACTGAATGCTTCCAACTTTGCAGAAATTAGTGTCGTTCTAATTTTAACCGGAGGTTTATTTTATGTTGGAGAGAGTAAGGCCAGTGTGACCAGCGAGGTTTTTGATACAAAAAAAGATATTCTTCAGGCTTATTATGAGATCGAGAATAGCAGGCTACCCTATTCTTATGCTGTGGTGAACACATCTATTAATGGTCGGGTAAGCCGCGGCTTACATTACTTTCTGAGTTATGGAGATTTCAACGCATCATATCTCCAAAAAGATAAAAGTTTTGCACGTTATAAGGCTGATAAGGAGTATTTAAAAACCCATCCTGAAATAATCTTGCCTTCCAGTGTTTTTGTATTTGTTCCGGAAAAACTGAATCCTAAAATTTCGGAAGAAGTACAAAGGAATCTGCAGATCTTAAAACGAAGAGGAAGAGAGTTGAAATTGGTTTACGAAGGTCCTTCGGTACAGGTTTTTGAAATTGTAAATATTCCGAATTCCAGTAAAATAAATGAATTGTTGTTGTGAGAAATTTGAGAGGTAGGTTTATCATATTTTTAGTTAGTATTATATTGATATCTGGCTGTGAAAAAGATAGCAAGGAGCAGGAAACGGTTAATATAACAGAACGTGTAAGTTATGAAGCTTATAGTAAAAACCCTTTGGTGACATTTATCCTGGATCCAAAGGATAAAACCAGTATTAATTATAAAGAGAACATTCATAAAACACTTAATTATTCCAAAATTCCCTTTACGGCTATTCAACTGGATGAATTTAATTCCAAACCAGCGTTCGGGGCAAATAATCGCATAGTTATTCTTACGAATCCCGATGACCTGAATAAGCAAGCATTTAAACAAATCCTTGAATTTCTTGAAATTGGAGGGATGGTCCTGCTGCCTACTTTAAGTTCGGGGGAGCAATTTAACTTTCTTGCAGGAGTGAGATTTGATGGCGTTCAACAAATTGATACAAAGGCTACCGGTTACCTGGCTCCCAATTATATTCTTCCAAATTTTAAAAACAAGGCGTTTAAGAAGGCCACTCTACTGAACGGGTTAAACAGAGAAAGTTTTTCTGCTGATATTAAAGTACTTGCTACCGCAAATAGTGATACCAACTACCCGGCAATTCTTCAGAATGATCTTGGGAATGGTAAGGTGATCCTGATGAACACTTCTCAAGCATTTGAAAAACGCGATCGTGGATTACTCTTTAGTATTCTTTTGCATGGACTTGAAGGAATACCATATTCCGTAGCAAATACTACAAGCATTTTTCTGGATGATTTTCCTGCGCCACTATATAACATGGCTATGGAGCCTGTTCATACCGAAATGTCTGTGACTCAAGCCAACTTCTATACAGATCACTGGTGGCCAGATATGCTAAATCTTGCCAAGGAACAGGGCTTGATTTATTCCGGTTATGTTTGTTTTGATTACCGTAACCAGACTACACCACCGTTTACTTTTGAAGAATGGGAAAGCTCAAAAAAACGAGAATCGGGTAAAATAGTCATCGCATCTGACTGGCTAATGAATCAAATGAAGAATTCTGATCATGAACTCGCCTTTCATGGCTATAATCACGCTTCACTTGTTGAGAACGACTGGCCAAATTACGATTTTATGGTTCTTGGATTGGAAGCCGCGAAAAAGAGGTGGCAGATCAGGAACTATGGAAAGCTACCTGTAAGCTACGTTCCGCCGTCAAATAATATAGATAGTCTGGGTTTTGCAGCGCTACAACAAGTGTTTCCTTCCATAAAATATAACGCTAGCCTGTACCTGGGAAATTTTGAAGATGGTGGATCTCGGGAATTCGACCCAGAACCATTCAACACTCATTTCTATAATTTCCCAAGAATTACCAGTGGATATACCATGGATGTAGCCAATCAATACAACCAGCAAAATCTATATTTATACACAGGTATCTGGTCACATTTCATTCATGCAGACGATATTTATCAAATTCCATCAAGTTTTGAGGAGCAGGAACCGCCATACGAATATCGAAATCAGGAACAGCTGGGCTGGAAAATTTCTGAAAACGGTTCTCTTGGATTGTATCCACGATTTGAACATTATATCAAACAAACAAAGAAGCTGTTCCCATTAATGCGGTTTCTGGCAGTTAAGAATGCTGCTGAAATTACTGAAGCCTGGAGAAATGCATCTTATTCGTATAGTTTTGACAAACAGAAGATAAAGGTAAACACCAGTAAAGAAAATGAGAATTGGTGGTTTCTTTATGTAAATGTTCAAAACAAAACGCTGATCGAAGAATATTTCAATTCCGGAAAATTCGAATTTTCAAAAACAAACCTGCATACAGGGAATTTGTACATGCTGAAATCTGAGACTGGACAAGTTACTATTCCATATTTTCCGAAGAACACTTCAGCCTTAAAAGTTTCACTGGCAGAACAGTTCGAAAATTATGTCAATCTGGAAGAAACTCCGGCAGACAATTCTATTACAGAAAAAATCAATGGGTTAAAACAAAGTCTGACATCATCGAACTCCTTTTCTAAAAATAAATGGCTTGAACTCGCCCGTTATCTGGGGTGGCAGAACAGGCAGGCAGAAATATGGCCCTTGTTAAAAATCCGTTACGAGCAGAGCAATAGAGATCAACGATATGTTGAGCTGGCAAGTATGCTGGTAAAAGGCAGTGATTATCCAGATATGCAGACCCGGAAATTCTGGATGGCTGAAAAAGTTGCGGTTTCAGAGGATCCACAGGTGAAACTCGATTATATCGGCTACTTCGGAAATGATAACGGAGTTAAATTAAATTCTGCTGAATTCAAGCAATTGATCGCTTCACACAATTCTGAAAATGTTCGAAATTATATTGAAATGTTTCTGAAGGAATATCCCGATGGAGCAGCAAATTACTTCACTGAAAGTTCCTGTTCCAATCATCATAATTCAGCAGAGACCATTAGCTGGTTTTATGCCGACAGGCAGAACTATAAAGAAGCGATCGCCTGGGCAGGTTGTGCAGAGACGATAGACGCAGAGACCATAGATCAATGGTATTTAAAAGCTGGGAATGAAGCTGAAATAAAGCAAAGAGGTTATCCGCTTTATATGAATTGGTTGTTGAGTAATTCACCGGCCAAAGCCACACAGCAACTGATCAATATAGAAGCCTGCAATGATGATTTAAAGTCGTTAGCCACAGAGATCGCCTATGCTTTTGGAAACCAGGGAAGTTATAGAATGGCCTTAGCATGGAGCGAATGTAGCGCAGATTTACCGGTTTTGACCAGAATGTACTGGTTGGCACAATTGAGCAAAACACAGGAAATTGAGGATTTATATGCTCAAATTAGTCCTGAAAATGAACAATTCGAAGAGATTCAGGAGTTTTTAGTCTCCTACTATATTTCAGAGGCTGATTTTATCAAAGCCTGGAAAATTGCCGATTCCATGACAGCTTCTGCTAAGAAAACAGAATTCAGAAAGCAGTTCAATAAAGATGTGGTATTTATAGATAGCGACAAGCAAAAACAATTACTAGAGGAAAATCCTGATCTTTTTGAGAGCAAGGTATCAGCGCTTTTGGAAAAGAATATTAGAACTACAGAAAGTGATTTTATCCAGTTAAATGGGAATATGGTGGCAGACAGGCTGGATCCTAATTATTATGAAACAAAGATTGGTTATGGATTAAGAGATCGTTCCTACAATACGCATATTTTTAGCCTGGTTCAAACTAAGGCTTACGAAGTGCCAGTAGCACAAATAGATCCTAATAACATAGATCGTAGCTTGTATGGATTAGATTATCAATTTCTAACAGCTATAAAACCTGGAAAATTCAATTTCACTGCAGGTGCAAGGCTGGAGTTGGACCAGGATGAGAATGTGTATTATCATATTCGCGCCGGAGCTAGTATTAGCAAGGACAGCCTTTATAGTTCAGCTTCTGCGTTTAGACGGCCTGCGCTTACCGGAGGAGCATATGGTTTGGAGATTTACCAGAGTCAGCTTAATATCTACGAGGAGTTAAGGATCAGTGAAACTTTTAGAACTACTCTGTATCTGGAAGGAAATCATTATGACGATGATGGTACTATTGACGCTACTGCTGCTTTTGCTTTCTACGGAAAAATATATCGCAATGGAAGATCTGCAATATCTGCCTATACGGAAGTTGCCGGATTACTTGGTAATAATGATAAAAGTAGTGGCTATCCTTACTGGACACTCAAAGAGAGATTGTACGGTGGTTTTGGAGCTGGATATACCTTTGGGAATTTAAATAAAGATATTAATCTAAGCCTTGATGCGGCATATTTCCTCGATACTTTTTCTGATAATTTTCAGCGTTACCGCGGTAGTTTTAGCTATCCTTTTGATGATAAACTGTATTTCACAGGTAGACTGGAATTCTATACTTTAAAGAACTTTTATTCTAACAACTTTGGCGTTGGATTACGCTACTACCTTGACTAATGAGAGACTAAAATTAAGTTTGACTATTTAAGGATTCAATTTTATCATTCATAACATCGAACTCATTTCAAAAAAAAGTCCTTCAGAAATTTCTGAAGGACTTTTTTTAGTATTAAACTTCCAATTTTTACTGAAGTACTGCAGCTCTTTCAGTTTTAACCTCGTAATCGGTATAGCCTTTTGCTCCACCAGAGTAAAAAGTATCTTCATCCCAGGAGTCCAGTTCAACGCCCTGTGTAAATCTTTCAGCAAGATCTGGATTAGAGATAAATGGTTTTCCGAAGGCAACAAGATCTGCATCCCCATCTTCAATCACTGCATTCCCTTTTTCCCTATCAAAATTCGTATTGATCATTAATGTTCCCTTGTAAATAGGGCGATAACGTTTAGCAATATCTGTTTCAGCAAAAGAAATTTCAGAAACGTCTGTAAAAGGTTCAGAAAGGTGAAGGTAAGCCAGATCGTATTCGTTCAGCTTCTTGATGATATAATCGAAAGTAGGGATGGTTTCTTCATCCATAGTTATCCCGAACAGGCCGTGCATGGAAGGATTTAGGCGAATAGCGATACGATTTTCCGGCATTACTTCCTTGACCGCATCCAGAACATCAAAAAGTATTCTTGATCTTTTTTCTATAGAACCGCCATATTCATCGTTTCTATGATTGGAAGTCGCATTGAAAAACTGGTGAAAAAGATATCCGTTGCTGGAATGTATTTCTACTCCGTCAAATCCTGCTTCCATAGAATTTTTCGCTGCCTGCTTAAAATCTTCAATGGTTTGCTTGATGTCTTCTAAGGTCATTTCCCTCGGTACAACCGTATCTTTAAAACCTTCTGGTGTAAATGATTTCGAATTC
This sequence comes from uncultured Christiangramia sp., assembly GCF_913046405.1. Classification (GTDB taxonomy): domain Bacteria; phylum Bacteroidota; class Bacteroidia; order Flavobacteriales; family Flavobacteriaceae; genus Christiangramia; species Christiangramia marina. The sequence continues at coordinate 26,220 of NZ_CAJWRQ010000008.1, read as the reverse complement.
GGATTGATGGGAGATGGCGCCACTGGCAATTCACCTCCATGAAAATCTGGATGTGACATTCTCCCCACATGCCATAGCTGAATAAAGATCTTTCCATCAGCATTATGAACTTCTGAGGTCACGTCTTTCCAGGCTTCAACCTGTTCCTTTGTATGAATTCCGGGAGTATTAATGTATCCAACGGCATCTTTTGAAACCTGTGAACCTTCAGTAATAATTAGACCAGCACTCGCTCTTTGCCTGTAATATTCTGAATGGAGTTCAGGAATAGCTTTCTTTTCTGGATTGTCTGCACGACCACGGGTCATAGGAGCCATGATCACACGATTTTTTAATTCCAGATCGCCTAATTTATAAGTTTTTAATAATGCTTGTGTACTCATAACTTTATTCTTAAAAATTGAATACAAAATTATGGCCTGGGAAAGGGAAAATAATTGACATGGAATAACAGGACTTGTTAAAGCATGTTAAGCTGTAGAAGATTTTCTAAAAGCAATTGGTAAAATTGACGGAGTCTGGAATTCTGGCTGGTTGTAAGAAATCTAATGAGGTGAGATTTGATTGTAAGGTTTTCTACGGAAAAGGGAATAAAAAAAAGCTTCAGATTTCTCTGAAGCTTTTTCGTTGTGCGGGCGAGAGGACTCGAACCTCCACACCTTGCGGCACTAGATCCTAAGTCTAGCGTGTCTACCAATTCCACCACGCCCGCATTTTAAAGTTTCACAACACTTAGGACTCGTTGTGATTCCCTGCTTAATTACTTAAGCGGGTGCAAATATAAAGATAAGTTTCAATTTTCAAACAGTCTTCCTGAAAAAAATTAAAAAAATTTCAGCTAAAATTTAGTGGCTACAATTAAGTTTCTGATTTTCAGTAAAGATCAATTTTAATGATTTTGAATAAAATTTATTTTCTTATGAAAACACTAAGAGCTTTGAGACCAACTTTCCGCCGACTTCTTTATAACTTTACGCAAACCTGAAAATTAGTACATGGATTCTATAAAAACATACCTTGAAGAACATAAAGACAGATTTGTCGATGAATTAAAGGAATTACTGAAGATTCCTTCGATATCTGCAGATGCCAATTACAAGGAAGACATGCTGAAGGCTGCGGAAGCTGTAAAGCAAAGTCTACTGGATGCTGGTTGTGATACTGCAGAAGTCGCTCCAACTCCGGGTCACCCTGTGGTTTATGCTGAAAAGATCATTAACGAAGACCTTCCAACTGTGCTCGTATATGGCCATTACGATGTGCAGCCACCAGATCCCTTAGATCTATGGAATTCACCGCCTTTTGAACCTGTCGTGCAAAAAACCGATATTCATCCTGAAGGGGCAATTTTCGCTCGGGGAGCCTGTGATGATAAAGGACAAATGTATATGCATGTAAAAGCCATGGAATACATGACCAGAAATGATGAACTGCCCTGTAATGTAAAGTTCATGATCGAAGGTGAGGAAGAAGTAGGAAGTGAGCACCTGGACTGGTACATCAAGGAAAATAAGGAGAAACTTCAGAATGATGTGATCCTGATCTCTGACACTGGAATGATCTCAAAAGACACTCCATCTATCACTACCGGTCTACGCGGACTCTCTTACGTAGAAGTGGAAGTGATCGGAGCGAACCGTGACCTGCATTCAGGTCTTTACGGTGGTGCGGTAGCAAATCCTCTGAACGTGTTAAGTGAAATGATCTCCAAACTTACAGATGATAATAATCATATTACCATTCCTGGATTTTACGATAACGTAGAAAATCTTACTGAAGAGGAACGCTCTAAAATGGCAGAGGCGCCCTTCAGTATTGAAGAATATAAAGAAAAACTGGATATCAAAGATGTTCATGGAGAGGAAGGATATTCTACGCTGGAAAGAGGTTCTATCAGGCCAACCCTCGACGTAAATGGAATGTGGGGCGGTTATATTGGCGAAGGAGCGAAAACAGTGCTTCCGTCGAAAGCTTATGCAAAAATATCCATGCGACTGGTTCCTAACCAGGATCACAAGGAAATTACCGAATTGTTTACAAAACACTTTGAAAGTCTGGCGCCAGATAGTGTTCGAGTGAAAGTTAAACCTCACCATGGCGGATATCCTTATGTAACTCCAATAGACACGATAGGTTACCAGGCGGCTAGTGCAGCCTACGAGGAGACCTTCGGAAAAACGCCGATCCCGCAGAGAAGTGGGGGAAGTATCCCAATCGTATCCCTGTTCGAAAAGGAACTGGACAGTAAAATAATCCTGATGGGCTTTGGTCTGGATACCGATGCGATCCATTCCCCTAACGAGCACTTTGGAATATGGAATTATCTAAAAGGTATTGAAACCATTCCATGGTTTTACAAACATTTTACTGAAATGAGTAAAAAGTAGAAAATATATCAATATTTCCATATAACGGGGGATCAGGTTCGCAGAATTTGATTTCCCGTTTTAGTATATTTGCCGCACTAAAATTATTTTTATGAATAAAATATTAAGTACCTGCCTTCTAGCATCGGCATTGACTTTCGTTTCCTGTAATGAGGACAAGAAAAATGCAGATAAGGATGAGCAGCAGGAAATCGCGATGAACTCAGATTTTGAGGTAAACGTAGATGAATTTGCAGATATTAAAGTACTGCGTTACCAGATCCCGGGTTGGGAGAATTTAAGTTTGAAAGAGCAGAAATTAGTGTATTATCTTACCCAGGCAGGACTTGCCGGGAGAGATATTATGTGGGACCAGAATTACCGTCATAACCTGGAAATTCGTGAAGCCCTTGAAAATATTTATACCAATTATGAAGGCGACCAGTCTTCAGAAGAATGGAATTCATTTGAAACTTATCTGAAAAGAGTATGGTTCTCGAACGGGATTCACCATCATTATTCCAACGCGAAGATCAAACCTGAATTCAGCAAAGAGTATTTCGATACGCTACTGATGGAAACAAATACTGAACTTACCGGGGAGGCTTACGAAGTGATCTTCAATGATAAGGATGCGAAAAAAGTAAATCTTAACGAAGCTGATGGATTACTGGAAGGTTCTGCCATCAATTTTTATGGTCCAGATGTAACTGCTGCGGAAGTGGATGCATTCTACGCGAAAAAGAAATCTCCAAATCCTGAAAGACCACTTTCTTACGGACTTAATTCCAAGCTCGTAAAGGAGAATGGAAAACTTGTTGAAAAAGTTTATAAAAGTGGCGGACTTTACGGTGAAGCGATCGATGAGATCATCAACTGGCTGGAGAAAGCAAAAGGTGTTGCTGAAAATGAAAAGCAGGCGAATGCTTTAGGTCTTTTGATCGATTACTACACTACCGGAGACCTGAAAACCTGGGATGATTACAACGTTGCCTGGGTTGAAGCTACTGAAGGTAATATTGATTATATCAACAGTTTTATAGAAGTTTATAATGATCCAAAAGGTTACAGAGGATCTTATGAAAACATCGTTCAGATCAAGGATTTTGATATGTCCAAAAAGATGAGCGTTCTTGAAAATGAAGTACAGTGGTTCGAGGATAACTCACCAATCATGGATGAGCATAAAAAAGATTCTGTAGTAGGAGTAACTTACAAAACAGTGATCGTTGCTGGTGAAGCAGGTGATGCATCTCCAAGTACGCCAATTGGTGTAAATCTTCCAAATGCGAACTGGATTCGTAAAGAGCATGGAAGTAAATCTGTTTCTTTAGGGAATATCATTTCTGCTTACGAAAGTGCAGGTGGATCAGATAAACTGAAGGAATTTGCACATGATGAAGAAGAAGTACAACTTTCTGAACAATACGGGAAAGAGGCAGATAAGCTACATACTGCATTGCATGAAGTAGTTGGTCACGCTTCAGGACAAATGAATGCTGGTGTTGGAGAAACCAAGGAAACTCTAAAGAACTATGCATCTACTCTTGAAGAAGGTCGTGCAGATCTTGTAGGTCTATATTACCTGATGGATCCAAAACTGGAAGAACTTGGACTTACAGATGATTCTGAAAAACTGGGGAAAGCTGCTTACAACGATTATATTCGTAATGGATTGATGACGCAGTTAGTTAGAATTGAGCCAGGTCAGGATATCGAAGAAGCTCATATGCGTAACAGACAATGGGTGAGTAAATGGGTTTACGAAAAAGGACAGGAAGAAGGAGTTATTGAAAAAGTTGAAAAAGATGGGAACATCTACTTTAATATCAAAGACTACACGAAGCTTCGTTCATTGTTCGGAGATCTGCTTAAGGAAACTCAGAGAATCAAGTCTGAAGGTGATTTCCAGGCGGCAAAAGACCTGGTAGAAAACTACGGTGTAAAAGTAGATCAGGATATTCACAAACAGGTATTGGACAGAAATTCAAAATTCAAATCGGCTCCATATAGCGGATTCGTAAATCCTGTTTTGGTTGCTGAAATGGATGAGAATGATGAGATCGTTTCGATCAAAGTAACTCAGCCGAGATCTTTCGAAGAGCAGATGCTTGATTATTCTGAAAACTATAGTTTCCTGACTGAAAAGAAAGTGAAGAAAGAAAAAGAAGCTGCTAAAACTGAAGAATAGTTAGTAGCAGAATTATAGAAAAAAAGCGGCCAGATGGCCGCTTTTTTTTTGAGTCTATTTTTATCTGAAGTTTGTCTTGAGGTACAAACGCTCCACTTTTTCTCTTGCCCAGAGTTCCTTCCGAAGAAACTTTAAACTGGACTTTTTTGTAGGATTGGATTTAAAACAATTAATATTAATCCTTTCTGCAAGTCCTTCCCAGCCATAATGATCATGTAAAGAATCAAGGATATCAGCAAGTTTGATACCGTGCAAAGGATTGTTTGGCTGAGTGTTCTTTTTATTTTCCATAGGCGTGATTAGGTTTTCTTTACAAACTTGGTAAGCAATACGATCTGCTGGCCTTCCACTTTACCTTCAATTTGCTCAGCATTATGATGAACCAAGGATATTCTTCGAACTGCAGTTCCTCTTTTTGCGGTAAGACTGCTTCCCTTTACATTCAGATCTTTGATCAAAACAACGCTGTCACCTGCTTCCAGTACCACCCCATTACTATCTTTATGAACGAGCTGAATATCGGTTTCCTCAGTCTGTAAACCTGCTTTAGCCCAGTGCTTTAAATCATCTTCCATATACATCATATCGAGTAGGTCCTGCGGCCAGCCTTCAGATTTAAGTCTGTTCAGCATTCTCCACGAAATGATCTGGACGGCAGGGATGGTACTCCACATACTGTCATTGAGACAACGCCAGTGATTAGGTTCTACTTTTTCCGGATCTTCTATCTGTGATTCACAGTTCTGGCAGATCAGGATCTCAGCTTCATGGTCCTCTGGAGCTTCAGAAACTGTATAGACATTCAGGTGTTCGGTTTGACCGCACAATTCACAGGTGGAATCACTGCGTTCTCTTAATTTATCTTCAGAAATCATTTATTTCAACATTTTGAGAAGCAAAGGTAGTTTAAAGCCATGTTTTATTAAGTATTTATGGCTTTTTCAGTAAAATAGATTCAATTTCCAAGAATTCTGCTCCATAATTTAGGAAGTAAACCTTCTGCATCTTCCATGGAACGTTCAGATTCAGTTGCCGTTAATTCTCCATTCTCTTCCTGTAGTAAAAAGCTGAAAATAAATGGCGCATCGGGATCATTCATATCCAGTTTTCCGAAGCGAAGATCATTAAAATAAAGCTGTTCATTCTTCTCGCTGAAAGTATACCAGCCTTCGCTAATATTAATTAGACGCTTCAAGTTAGGATCACCAGCCAGACTGTCGGCAAACGTATAATTCTTGGGTACTTTCTGAAAACTTAGAGGTTTAGTATCAAAAATGGAATAGTCGGCGATCAAAAAGTGGTCTCTGGCTTCTATATTTGCGCTCCATAATATGCTATTCATAGGTGCAGGTCGTGTATCTATTCTTTGATAGGAAATAGACTGTTCTTCCAGAGCATTTTCGAATTTGTTATAAGTGATCCATTTAAGCGTAGGAGTGATCAACAGTAGGTAAATGCTACTAATGATCAAACCAAGCCGATTGTATTTTCGTCGTTTTGGATCATCCCGTTTTAAGCGCATCGCCATGATGAGCAGGACTAAAAACGGCAAGGTATAAAGCGGATCGATGACAAAGATATTCTTATAAGCCAGTCTTAGATCGAATGGCCAGAAGAGTTGAGTGCCCCAGGTGGTATGTGCATCGAGCAGGGGATGAGTGAAAAGTCCCCAGAACATAAGCCACGACCAGTTCTTCCAGGTAGCAGCAGATTTTGACTCGATCTTTGAAATAACCCATCCAAAAACCGGCGCAAACAGGACTGAAAAAACTATAGAATGGGAAAAACCACGGTGGATCTCGGTGGCAGTAATCGTATCATATGCATAGCCTACAAAAGTATCCAGATCTGGAATGGTGCCGGCGATCGCCCCGTACAGCATCGCTTTATTTCCAACTTTTTTACCCAGAACAGCTTCTCCAACAGCTGCGCCTAATACAATTTGCGTCAATGAATCCATAAGTGGTATATTCTAATTGCCTTGTGAAAACTTACCTGTAGCTCAATCTTCCACGATCTGCATTTTTCTAAGTAAGAACGAAGCATTCATATTCTGACAAATTCCTTTTTTGAATCGATAGTCGAAATGAAGTTCATTGTTCTCGATTTCGGCATCGAAATAATAATTCTTCACCTGCTCGAACTGGTTGGCAGTTTCGCACAAACTAAGGTCGTGTGTAGCAATGATGCCCGTTGAGTTCGATTTTACCAGGCGTTCAATGAACTTTTTAGAGCCAATCGCCTTATCTGTACTGTTGGTACCTTTCAGGATCTCATCGAGAATGATAAAGTATTTTTCTGTCTGAATTTTATCGACGATATATTTCAGTCTTTTAAGTTCAGAAAAGAAATAGGATTCATCGTCACCCAGCGAGTCACTGGTACGCATGCTGCTTATCAATTTGATAGGTGAGTAGGTACAGGAGTTGGCACATACCGGAAGTCCCATGTTCGACATGACGATTTGCAGCGCGACCGTTCTTAGAAATGTACTTTTTCCAGCCATATTCGCACCGGTAATGATAAAAAACTGGTCACTTTCTATGCTGAAATCGTTATCTACACGTTTAGTTTGCCTTAAAAGTGGATGCCCTAGATCTTTTGCTTCTATACCCTTTGGTACTTCAGAGATCTTCGGAAAGGTATATTGTTGATGATTAAATGCGAAATTACCAAGACTGTTGTACGCATCGAAGTTTTCTACAGCTTTAAACCAGTTGCTAACTTCTGTTCGATGCTGAAGGATCCATTTTTCGAGTCGGTAAGATTGTTTTAAATCCCAAAGCATAAATCCATTCGCAAGAAATCCAAATAGAAAATTATTCCGTTGATCCAGAGCATCAATTCCTTTACTGAATTCCTTTAAAATTTCTGAAGCTTTGCGTTTTTCCGAAGCAATCGAAGTCTGGAGATCATGGAGAATAACCGACTCAAATTTTTCGTCTTCAATAAAGCCGAGTAGCTGGTAATATTGCTGAAAAGTATCCTGTACTTTTCCAATCGCAGAGGATAGTTGATTGATCCTGCCAACGTAAATGGCGGTGATCATAATACCTATAAGCAACCATAATAACAACTGGTAAAATCCAATAAAACTGAAATAGTAGGCAAGGATGACTCCCACAGAAATAGTCGTAAAGACAATTGGTAACCAGCGCATTATCGCTGGGACAAATGCTTTATAATTCGCAATCCATTTGAGAATGGTCTTTGAAGAATTTTCGGTTCTTACCAGCGTAGCGGTAGCACTGAATTCCTGTCGCCAGTCGGCTTTGTTAGCGAGCTCTTTGATTGCTTCCTGTTTTTCAGTAATTCGGGTAGTGTCATTGCTAAGCAGGAATGATGAAAGTTTGCTGGCTCCTTCAGCTAAAGCAGTTCGATTGAGATACTGGAAAAAGCTTTTTCTTCCGAAGAGATCAATATCACGGCTAAAATCATGATCTTCAACATCAAATTCTTTTCCTTCTGGTAAATTCAGAAAATCTCCTGTTTCGAGAATGTGGATCTCAGTTTCGTTTATAGAGATCAAAGCTTCCGTTTTATCCTTTTCGCGTTTAAGACCTGAATGTCTTGAGATCAGGAAGATGAATAGGGCCAGGCAGCCGATGACCGCAGGAACAATGATCTGTACATGATCGTAGAAAAAATAAATTGCGGCACATAAAGCGAGAAATACCAGTAATCTCAGGATACTCGAAACCGCCAGTTTTCCTGATAACTTCTTACTCTCCTGCTCGTATTTGTTCTTTCTATCCTTGTAAAAAGCTAAAGGTTCTTTCATTCTAAACTATCTAATTCCTGCTTAAGTTTTTTGGCTAATCCTGCAACTACCAGTTCATAACTGTGATCTATCAGTTTCCTGGTCAATTCTGGGTCTGCTCCACCATCCATTACTAACGTATTCCAGTGACGTTTATTCATGTGATAACCCGGTAAAATTGTTTCCGGATATTCTTCCCTTAGCTGAACAGCCCATTCGGGATCACATTTTAAATTTACTCGTAGTGGAACTTCATCGAGGCTGGCAATGCTAAACATCTTGCCCATGACCTTAAAAACAAGATTATCAGGGCCAAATGGCAAATGCTCTGAAACACCTCTCTTCATTAAGCAATAATCTCTGAACTGGTCTATATTCATAAAAATTAGTGTTTAATAAAAATAAGTAGATCTTATTTTTCCAGTTTGGGAGCTTCCGTATTATCGATGGTAAGTGCTGAATAATCCAGTTTCCAGCCAATGGTTTCCACGATCTTTTCCATTAGCGCGATCGTACCTAAAGCTTCTTTTTGTGCCTGCTCCATGAGTCCGCTTTGAGGGATCTTGTCTACGATGGTTTTTTTGGCGTCACGATTAATGTCTGTAAGATCTGAGGTCGTAAAAGGATTCGCCCAGCCTTCGCGCTTATCGTAATATTTAAAATCTGTTTCGATCGTTAATAATTCCGGTTGTGGGAAATTGGTAAGTATGATCTTTTTATTCTCATTGTCGCTTTGCATTCTCACCTTGCTCAAATCAAATCCAACGTGTGCTTTCGCCTGTACCAGAACAATGGCTTTCTTCTTTCCGAAGACCAGGCTAATGTATTTTTCCTTTAGATTTTCATAATGATAGATTTCAGAAAAATCACCTTCTACAGTGATAAATTTGCAAACGCTTCTAATCTTATCCATAAGAACAACAGATTGTTCATTGGTCTTCTCCATGGAACGATTCTTATTGAAGATCGAAAAAATAAAGTATGCAGCAACCGCACCGGCTGCAAGTCCTATAAATAGTAATTCCATATTATGTACCTATTTCACCTAAATGAGTGATTTTAAATCCTTTTTCATATTTAAGACCATATCCAAAACAACGATCAAAACTGGAATGTGCAAATAGCATGATTCCCGCAAGCTGTAAATATGCATTATCGAGCGTGATTCCTATCAGGTAGATCGCAATGGCAATTCCTTTATGATGAAAAATATTATAGGAAAATGCACCAATCTTATCACTTGCAAGATAACCCAACATGCCAATATCGGGAACTAAAAATAAGCCTGCAAACCACCACCAGCTATAATCCAGTTTTGTGAAGAGAAAAATACCCAGAATAAGCATTGCAAATTCTTCGATTTTCAAACTAAGCTTCATTTGTCGAGGATTTTATATAAGACCGGTTTCGATGGTGCTGCGTCATTTTCAAAAGATGCCGGCTGCAAACTTAGAAAATAGGCGCCGTCCTCGATCTTGTTTGGAACATAAATCAATTCTGTGATCGTGGCATGGTAGCGAATTTCCTTCGGGTAGTTCCAGAAGGCTTTGTGAGCCAGAAGTTTTCCTTCATCCTTCTCTTTATCTACAGAAGGCTGGTCTATAAGCAGGTGATCAATTCCCTGTTCTCTGAAAAAATTAGCCGCAGCTTCTTCCAGATATGGCCAGTTCGTATGAGAATGATGTTTGGAGATCTTACCAATATAATTTGGTAGCGTCCTGATAATGATCGCTTCAGCAGTAGAATTTTTTAAAGCTTTTTCTAATTGTGCTCTTCTTAAAATACGGTCTTCACCAGCAGTTTGCGGTTCTAAAGAGATCACTTCTGCCTTAAAAAAGAAACGTTTTAAATGCTGTTGAATAAAATTCGGTTCTTTGGTTATATGACCAACACACTCGGTATGCGTGGCGTGAGCGTGAGGATTAAAGCTGATATTGTTAAAATTCACTGAAGCGCCGGCACTTACTTTGCCAATAAAATTACCATCAACAACCGGCTTGATCTCGGGATTTTCCAGATACCAGGCGATTGGATTTTTTTCATCGCCACGCAGACTAATGGAAATATCCAGAGGTTTGGAAAGATCCACACGAAAATCTGAATTCTGGTAATGTATGCTGGCGATCATAAGAAATGAATATGCTCAACAAATGTAAGATTGTAAACCGATAATAGGCTAGCTGTAAAGTTGATATTTTTGAGACTCACCAAAATTTTAGTCATCAAGGTAAAAGAGTTCTGCAGCAATTCCATCGCTTAGAAATTTACCTTTTTCAGAAATATGAAATCCGGAATCACGCTTTTCAATTTGTCCGTTTTCAAGGAAAACCTGAACTTCCTTTACGAAATGTTCTTCGTAAAGCTTTCCAAAGTTGCGGTGAATATCTTCTGAATTTACGCCGAATTTTGTGCGTAATCTCGTCATGATATATTCATTATATGAATCTGTCAGCGATAAAACTTCCTGTTGTTGCGGAATTTTATTTTCTGCTAGTGCTGAAATATATAATGAATTATTCGCCACGTTCCAACTTCTGGTCTTGCCATCATAAGAATGGGCAGAAGGACCAATTCCCAGGTAAGCTTTGCCCAGCCAGTAAGCCATATTGTTTTCTGAATGAAAACCTGGTCTTCCATAATTTGAAAACTCGTAATGTTCAAATCCAACATTTGTTAGTTTTTGTACCAGAATATCGAAATGCTTTCTGAACTTCTCGTCGGTGACCGGTTGGATCTTTCCCTTTTTGATAAAAGTTTCCAGTGCTGTTTTTGGTTCTACGGTAAGTGCATAACTGGAAATATGAGGAATGTCCAATTCCAGAGCGATCTCCAGATTCTCGATCCATTGCTTATCAGACTGTCCGGGGATTCCATAAATAAGATCAATACTGATATTATCGAAATATCGCTTCGCAAGTTTCAGACTTTCCAATGCTTCTGTTGCGTTGTGTGCGCGATTCATCAATTTCAGATCTGCTTCAAAAAAGGACTGCACACCAATACTAAGCCGGTTTACTGGCGAATCGTTCAGCACTTTTAAAACTTCTTCCGAGAGGTCATCGGGATTTGCTTCAAGAGTGATCTCGGCACTGTCTGATACTTCGAAATTCTGGTTGATGCTTAGAAAGATCGATTCAAGTTCTTCCGAAGAGAGTAGAGAAGGAGTTCCACCTCCAAAGTAGATGGTTTGTATAGTTCCGGGAATTTCATTTTTTCGCAATTTCAGTTCCCTGCCTAGCATTTCAACAAGTTGCCCCTTCTTCTTTGTAGAGGTGGAAAAGTGGAAATCACAATAGTGACATGCCTGTTTGCAAAATGGAATATGGATATAGATTCCGCTCATGATCTATTTGATCTTACCCGGATTTTGCTTTACAAACGCGCTCCAGCCTGTGTAACTTTTGCCAATTTCGGTTTTTCCAGAATTATAAAAGTGGCAAACCGCTGCAGCCAGACCATCTGTAGCATCAAGGTTTTTCGGAAGTTCCCCGATCTTCAGCATACTTTGCAGCATTTTTGCAACCTGTTCTTTGCTGGCATTTCCATTTCCGGTAATAGCCATTTTAATTTTCTTCGGAAGGTATTCTGTGATGGGAACTTCTCGTGATAATCCCGCGGCCATGGCGACTCCCTGAGCCCTACCCAGTTTTAACATGGATTGCACATTTTTACCAAAGAACGGTGCTTCAATAGCAATTTCATCAGGATGATAGGTGTCTATAAGTTCAATGGTTCTCTCGAAAATAAGTTTCAGCTTTACATAATGATCGCTGTATTTGTTGAGCTGTAACTCATTCATTTGAATAAAGCTCATGTTCTTGTTAACCACCTTGATCAAACCAAAACCCATTATCGTAGTTCCGGGGTCAATTCCCAGGATGATCCTTTCTCCTTGTATCGTCTTTTTCTCTGTCGTGCTACTCACTAAAATTGCCTAATTTGGACTTCTGCAAAACTAATCATTTAAAATCTGGCGACCACTATCTATGGCCCTGCTTCCTGTCCTTATCCTAGTCGGCGTTTCCCTGTGTTATATAATTTTGCTCCTGTCTCTGCTGTATGGTTGGAACAAAATGAAAGACCTTGATTCATCTGTTGGTTCTGCTGAAACTGGTTTTTCCATCATCATTCCATTCAGAAATGAGCAGTTCCATTTACCCGCTTTATTGGACTCTCTGAAGGATTTGAAGTATCCAAGAAACAATTTTGAGATCCTTTTGATCAATGACTCTTCTGAAGATGATTCAGAAAAACTGGTTCAGGAATTTCGCAAGATCCATCCTGAACTTGCGATAGAGCTCTTGCAAAACCAGCAAGAATCCATTTCAGCAAAAAAGGATGCTATTAAAGTCGGCATAGATAAATCCAGATTTGAATTCCTAGTCACTACAGATGCCGATTGTAAAGTTCCTGAAAACTGGTTGCAGGGATTTAATAATTATATAGAGTCTCAGGATTCAGATCTAATTGCAGCTCCGGTGATACTCGACGAAGTTCATCCTGAAAATCCACTATTCAGAAAATTTGATCTCATGGATTTTATGAGTTTGCAGGCTACTACGATTGGTGCTTTTGGATTGGGAAGACCGTTTATATGTAATGCTGCAAATCTATGCTTTAAGAAAAAAGCTTTCCAGGAAGTTGGAGGATATAGGCAGTCCAGCAACTATGCAGGTGGTGATGATGTTTTTTTGCTTCAGCAATTTAAAGAACACAAAAGAAAGATCGATTTTATAAGAAGCACTAACATGATCGTAACAACCGCGGCGCAGAAAGATCTTCGAAGCTTTATTCAGCAACGTTTACGCTGGGCAGCAAAATCTGCCGGCTACAAAGATCATTTTGCCAGGTTCGCCGCTTTGACCGTTTTTCTAATGAATGCCGCTATCATCATAGGATTAGTGCTTTGCCAGTTCAATCCCAGCTATCTTCAGTGGCTTATGATTGCGTTTCTTATCAAGTTTAATCTGGATTTTATGCTGATATATAAAGCTGCAGTTTTCTTCGACAGAAAGGCAAGTATGCGAAGTTACGCGTGGAGTAGTATTGCTTATCCTTTATTTGCATCAGGAATTGCGCTGACTTCTCTATTCGTTGGTTTTAAGTGGAAAGGAAGAGACTACCGAAAATAGAGTTATTCGGCCTTGACAACTACCGGCATTTTAAACACAGTAGATACAGGAATTCCTCTTTTGCTGGCCGGGTAAATTTTAGGCAAGGAATCGATACTCTGCCTGATCCAGTTCTTGATTTCTGGTAATTGATTGGTCACTGTGGTATCAACTTCTATGGATTCAACTTGCGGTTTCCCATTCTTGTCGATTTCCAGGTAAATAAAAAGCGTATCATCAATGCTTTTGGTCACTACGGGTTGCTGACTCGCCAGGTGACTGTAAATTGTTGTAGAGACCTGTCGTGCGAAGCAATTCTTAGCTTCAGCAAGATTGGTAAGATTCTGGCAATCTTCGAAAGCGGGGTATTCATCCACTTCTTTCCAGTTCAACGTGCGTGATTCCTGCTCCAGAACCTCTTCAGAAGAAATTTTCCTGGTTTCGAAATTACAGGAGCACAGAACTAGAATGGCCACTGCGAATAATATCTTCTTCATTAAAAGTTAGCTTTCGGATTCCAAAAATAGTGAAATCTAGCAGGTTAGGAAAATTATCTGCTATTCCGAAAAATGCTCCTCTTTTTTAAGCTCACTTAACCTGTATTTTGCGATTTCGATCATAGCAGCATTTCCATTTCCGGCATACCTGTCAAGGTATCGCTGGTAATGTTCAGCAACAGATTTTTTATCTTCAAAATACCTGTCGGCAGTAAGCGCCAGTTCCAGCAAAGCTCTTTCGTTCTCTTCATTTTCTTCGATCGCAAATTTGAAAAACCGGTAGGCCTCTTTAAAATCTTCGAGTTCTTTTGAAGCCAGTCCAAGATTCAGAAACTCTTTGTCAACTCTGGGATTTTTTACAAAAAGGGCATTGTAGAAGTGTTCTCTCGCCTCTTTATGCCTGTCCATTTCCATTAGGATGACTCCAATGTTAGAATGCGCGGCGCTATTCATATCATTGATTTCCAGCATTTGCTTATAGGTTTCCAAAGCTTTTGGTAACTGGTTGGTCATACGATAGGCTTTTGCGAGTTTTTCCAGTACAAATTCTGAAGCTTCCCCTTCTTCCACGATCGTATTAAACGCCGGTATCGCCTTGTCAAACTGAAAAGTGGACATATAGGCCTGACCCAGAATAGATAACAGACTTACATTTTTTGGACGTTTTTTTAAACCAGCCTCCGCAAGTACAATCGCTTCATGTTTTCTACCGCGAGCTAATTGATATTTGCTTGTTTTATATAATGCACCTTGATGTGAAAAATCGTAACTAACGGTTTCAAAAAACAAGCGATTAGCCAGGGTATCCAGTTTGCGTTTTTCTTTAACAAGTCCTAATCTATAGGTAAAGCCGGCATTTTCAGGATACCTTTCTTTTAAATTGCTGAAGATACTATCTGCCAACTCAAGCTTTCCATTCTCAAGTAAAAGTTCTCCATAGTCCTGCATCGTTAAAACCTTCTCGGGATGTTGTTGAGTTACCTGTTTATAATTCTCAAGTGCGGCTTTGATATTTCCTTCCGACTGCTGAAATTTTGCCAGTTTCAATAGAACTTTAGCGTCTTTATCAGGCAGGTCTGTAAGTAGTTTAATGGCTTTTTCACGATTGCCAACCGCTGCAAGACTATCAGCATTATTTAAAATGTCCTGCTGCGCATAGGTTGGCAGCAGGACAATTATTGTAAGAATCAGGGCTAGTAAAAATTTCAAATTATTGAATATTATCCGTTCTTATTTTCTTTTTGAGGCGTAGCAAATTCTATGGGTAAAGCATAGGCGATCGCGACTTTCTCACCTTCAAATTCACCCGCTTGCATCTTCGGTAATGAATTTATCACGCGAGTGGCTTCAGCTTGCAGGCTGGCTCTTACTTCAGCCTCTTTTGCCAGAGATCTTGATTCAACGTCTCTAATTTCACCGTCTTTTCCTATCACAAATTTCACAACGATACGTTGGCGCCCGGTAAGATTCAATTGCTTTCCCAAAGCGGTGTTGAAATTTTTGTTTACATGATTGGTGATTCGCTCTACCGTGCAATCTTTCTGATCATTGCCAGTTAGTGACTCACATCCAGGAAAGACCGGTGATTTATCTGCCACCGCAAAGGGTGTAGCCATCTCCTGGCTGAAACCTGAAAGAGAAATCAGGAATACAAAAAGGCTAAGTAGAGTTTTAAATTTTATGTTTTTCATAATCTTGTTTTTGAATTTATTATTGAACCTTAAATGCGATTGGTAAACTATACATGACACTTACGGCACGACCATTCTGTTCTCCTGGAATAAATGATGGAAGCTCAGAAATGACTCGTTTAGCTTCCTCTTCTAATCTCGGATGCGGAGCTCTTGATTTAATATCCTGAACCTGTCCGTTTTCATCAATTCTGAATTGAACGATAACACGATTTATTCCTTCAAGTCCTAATTCTTTTCCCAGGGAAGTATTGAAGTTCTTGTTGACGAATTTTGAAATTTCTGAAGAAGTACAGTTTTTTCTGGCGTCATCTACCCACTCATCACAACCTTCAAAAGCAGGAACTTTTTCGATTACAGCAAATGGAACTGAGGTAGCATTATCGTAGGCGCTATTATCGGCACGGTTTTGAATATCTTCGGTAGAACCTGGGGCTGGCGGAGGTGAAGGTGGCAATGTTTGTTCTTCAACAACTTCTATAATCTCTGTCCCATTCGCCTTCGCTTCTTTCAATAATAACTCTTCTCTTTTTTTAAGAAGCTGCAGGAACTCTTCTTTCTCTGATGGAGTAAGGCTCTCCATATTTTCTAGATGTGCTTTAAGTTCCGCAATTATTTCCGAAGTGCTGGATTCCTGTAATTCTGGTTCTATTTCCGAAGAATTATCATCTGAACATGCAACATAAGTGAGCATTAGCATTAGCATGGGAATGATGAGTAAAAACTTAAATTTTGAAATGTTGGATGATTGATTTTTCTGTAACATAATGATTCGTTTTTTGATTAATGAATGACTAAAAAATTGATTGGTGAATGAAAAGTTCTCTGTTCCGAAGGCGGTGTTGAGCAACTGTTCGAAATATTGCTTTTTTCCCGATTTCTTGACGGTGGTGCTATCAGCGATATACTCATGTAGCGTGGCCAGACGTGACTGGAAAATATAGATAAGCGGATTGAACCAGAAAAGAATTTTCAAAAATTCAAAAACCATCAAATCAAAACCGTGATGATCTTGCAGGTGTACCAGTTCGTGCGTGATGATATGCTGTCGGTCTTTTTCTGAAATCTGGTCTCCTATATATAATTTGTTGAAATATGTGAAAGCAGTATCAGAATCTGGAACCTCTCTCAGCTCGTAGTAACGAACATCAATAGTTTTACTTTTTCTAGCGATCTTCTGAAGTTTGATGAGCTTGAAAATAAATATGCTTAAACTAATGACTACTCCTGCAATATATAACCAGAACAACCAGTTGATCGAAGGATCTGCCTGAACAGGATTCGTAGTCGCGTCGTTCGAGGTTGCACCAATCATTACCTCCGGCATTAAGATCATTGTTTGATCACTAAATTGTTGCATGACTCGTGCTGTTGTACTTTGCTGTAAGCTCCCAAATTTTACAAATGGAATCAAAAACGCCAGAATTGGAGTTGCAATTAGGTACGCACGGTTAAGTTTAAAAAAGGTTTCTTTTTCCAGCAATACTTCGTAGATCACGAAAAATGCCAGCTGGAATAAAATTACCTGGATAATATAATGTTCCATCACTTATTATCTTTATTGATTTCTTTCAAAATTGCTTCGAGATCCGTTGATTTCATCTCGTTCTTTTTCATAAAAAAGCTCACCATACTTTGAAATGAACCATTGAAATAGTTGTTCATCAACTGGTTGATACTTTGGTTGCTATAGGTTTCCTTTTCAACTTTCGGAAAATAGATATAACCTTTCCCTTTCTTTTTATGGTCTACAAACTCTTTATTTTCCAGGATTCTTACGATCGTCGAAACCGTGTTGTAGGCCGGTTTAGGTTCGGGTATTTCATCAATGATACCGTTTACGTTAGATTCTTTTAGATGCCAGAGAATCTGCATGATCTCTTCTTCTGCTTTGGTTAATTGTTTCATGGTAGATAAATAAGTTAAAGCTAATATAGAACTAATCTTTTAGTTTGAACTAATTATTTAGTTAAAAAATGATTTTAAGTTGATTATCTTCGTTCAGAAAAAGAAATAGTATGGAGATAGTATTGTTAAGTGTGGCAGCGATTTTTATGATTCTGGGAATCCTGGGGAGTTTTCTTCCGGTCTTGCCCGGAGTACCATTAAGCTGGATCGGGTTGCTTATATTTTTCCTTATTCCGGGAGTAGGAGTGAACTACGTTTTCCTTGGAATCACGCTCTTTGTTGCTATCCTATTCTATATTCTCAATTTTGCCATTCCAGCGATGGGAACCAAGAAATTTGGAGGAAGCCGAAAAGGAATGATCGGAGCTACTATAGGTTTGATCATTGGGATCTTCGCTCCATTTCCTTTCGCTATTCTTATTTGTCCGTTTGTAGGTGCTTTTATTGGAGAAATTCTAAATAAATCTGATTCCAGAACGGCTGGAAAGGCTGCTTTTGGTTCTTTTCTCGGTCTGCTGGCTTCAAGCTTTATGGAGTTCATCGTCACTTTTGCATTTCTTATCCTGTTCCTTTACCAATTCTGGAGTTATAAGGAGTTTATATTCTGAAAGATCTGATTTTCAGAAACCTTTAAATAAGCGTACTTTTGCAAAAAAGTTAAATGATGTTAGATTTTATTGTGGTAGGAGCGGCACAGGCAGGTTTGGCCATGGCGTATTATCTAAAACAACAGGGTCATAACTTCCTGGTAGTGGATAAAGAAACCGAAATTGGTGCTTCATGGATGAATCGCTGGGATTCTCTTACTCTTTTTACTCCTTCTGAATTTAATAACATGCCCGGGATGGAATTTCCGGCCGAAAAAGGACATTATCCATCTAAAACTGAAGTTGCCGGCTATTTTAAAGAATACGTGCAGAATTTTGATATTCCGGTTCAGTTAGAAACTTACATCCAAAAGATCACCCGAGTAAATGATCATTTTCTGCTGAAGTCTCCACAAGGTGATCTAAAAGCTAGAAATGTAGTTATTGCAACAGGGCCATTTCATATTCCCTACACACCAGCTTTCTCTAAAAAGATCTCTTCTGAAGTTTTTCAGATCCATAGCAACTATTATAAGAATCCAGACCAGTTACAGTCAGGACCCGCGATGGTGGTGGGAGCCGGAGATAGCGGATTTCAGATCCTCGATGAAATTTCTGAAAATAATCGCAAAACCTATTTTTCAGGAACTACAGATGTAAAAGTACTTCCGCAGGAAATAATGGGTAAGACACTTTGGTGGTGGTTTACAAAATCCGGCTTTTTAAGCTTCAGTAGAGATACATGGCTGGGAAAAAAGATCAGTAATTCGCGACAACCCGTAATTGGAACAGATGTAAAAGGGATTTTGGCCAGGAAAAATGTAATCGCTGTAGGAAAAACCAAAGATGCTGAAATCGAGCGTATACTCACTGAGAAGCAAGAACTTCGGGATATAAAGAATATCGTCTGGGCTACTGGTTACCGACCAAATTTCGAATGGATCGAAGGCCTGGAACTGGCAAAAAACGGCTATCCTGAACATTACCGTGGAGTAAGTAATATGGAAGGCCTTTACTTTATTGGTTTGCCCTGGTTGCATACCAGAGGTTCTGCAACCCTTGGCGGAATCAAAAAAGATGCAGCTTACCTCGCCGGAAAGATCGCTGAAAGGCTTTCAGTTGCTGTGTAAACTTTCAATAGAAACAACTTCAGCTAATTTGGTTTCAGGATTGTATCGCAAATCTTATTTTTGCGGAATGACAATCACAGATACGCACACACATTTATATAGTAATTCATTTGATGACGAGCGGCAGCAACTTATTCAGGATGCCATCGCTCAAAATGTGACACGTTTTTTTATTCCGGCGATAGATTCAGAAACTACCCAAAGTATGTATGAGCTGGAAAAAGCATTTCCAGAGAACATTTTTTTGATGATGGGATTACATCCTACTCATGTGCAGGAGAATTATGAAGATGAATTAAAGCATGTAGAAGAGGAACTTGCAAAACGTAAATTTTACGCTGTAGGAGAAATTGGGATCGATCTATATTGGGATAAATCCACGTTGGAAATTCAGCAGGACGCTTTCAGAAGACAGATACAGTTTGCGAAAAAATATAAACTTCCAATTGTTATTCACTGTCGTAATGCCTTTGATGAGGTATTTTCAGTATTAGAAGAAGAAAAGGGTGATGATCTTTTTGGAATCTTTCACTGCTTTACAGGGAATTTTGAACAGGCGCAACAGGCGCTTTCCTATAATATGAAACTGGGCATTGGCGGAGTGGTTACTTTCAAAAATGGAGGGATAGATAAATTCATGGCCAAGATTCCGCTGGAGCAAATTGTTCTTGAGACAGATGCTCCATACCTGGCTCCTAAACCTTTCCGCGGAAAAAGAAACGATCCGGTCTATATTCTAAAGGTTGCCGAGAAATTAGCTGAATTATATGAGCTCCCATTGGAGGAGATTGCTGAGGTAACCACCAAAAACTCGAAGGAAGTCTTTGGAATCTAAAGCTGTTAAACATAAATTTTGTTCATTTGTTGAAATAATAAGAGATATAGGTGCAAAATTTTGACGATATACGTTTTTACGACGATGAAGAAGTAAATCCTGCTTTACAGCAGTATGTAAAACATCCCATGGTAAAGGCGCTTCTGCAATTTACCTTTCCCGATCTTGAATATGAAGAGATCAAAACGATCGTGGCAGATTGTTACTCCATAAGGGATTTCCAGAGTAAGGTCATCTATTACAGTGTTGAAAAAGTTCTGGAAAAATCCAGTGAAGGGCTAAGCGACCGCGGTTTTGATAAACTGGATGAAGACGAATCATACTTCTATATTTCCAATCACAGGGATATTCTTTTAGATACTTCCTTGCTTAATTATACGCTGTATAACCATGACCTGGTGATGACTGCTTCAGCCATTGGTGACAACTTGGTACAGAAACCTTTCCTCGCTGCCCTGGCTAAGTTGAATCGTAATTTCCTGGTTCTTCGAAATCAGAGTCCGCGTGAGATGCTGAAAAGTTCCATGCGACTTTCAGAGTATACCAGAGGATTACTGGAAGATTCAAGATCGATCTGGATGGCGCAACGAGAAGGCAGAACCAAAGATGGTAATGATGTGACCCAGCAGGGTGTTCTCAAGATGATCGGGATGGCCAAGGGTGACCTGGATCTTCTCGATTACCTGGCTAAGATCAAGATCGTACCGGTTTCCATTTCTTATGAATTTGATCCTACAGATATGCTGAAAATGCCGGAAGTACTGGCAAAAAGGATGCAGGAGGAATATAAGAAAAGCGCCAATGAAGACTTTAATAGTATCATGCAGGGCGCAATGGGGCAAAAAGGTAGAATACGTTTGAATGCGGGTGATGTGATCACTTCAGAAGACCTGGATTATATTCGTAAGCAGAATCTTTCAGTAAACGATCAACTTCAGGCCGTTTCCAAACTCATTGATAATGCGATCCATAAAAATTACAAATTATGGCCATCGAACTATATCGCCTGTGATCTACTCAGAAACGAAGAGCGATTTACAGATAAATACACAGAAAAAGAAAAAAGACAGTTTGACCGCAGAGTAAGCAGGCGGGTGGATATCAAAAATCCGTTGGCTTTAAATAGCTATTTATTAATGTACGCGAATCCTGTAATCAATAAACTGGGACTTAATGAAGGATAATTCCAAGATACTACTTGTTTATACCGGTGGTACCATTGGGATGATCAAGGATTATGAGACTGGTGCGTTAAAAGCTTTCAATTTTGATGAGCTTTTGCATAATATTCCGGAATTGAAGATCCTTGAGCATGAGATCGAAACCATGACTTTTGGTGATCCTATCGATTCCTCCAATATGAATCCCGAATACTGGATCAAAATCGCGAATGTGATCTATGAAAGATTCGATGATTATGATGGGTTTGTCGTGCTACATGGAAGTGATACGATGTCCTATACTGCTTCTGCGCTTAGTTTTATGTTCGAAAATCTAACGAAGCCAATCATTTTCACCGGTTCGCAGTTGCCTATTGGAGATTTGCGGACAGATGCAAAAGAAAACCTGATCACAAGTATTCAGGTTGCAGGTTTAAGAAAGAATGGAAAGCCGGTTATCTCTGAAGTTGGACTTTATTTTGAATACAAATTGTACCGTGCGAACAGGACGACGAAGATCAATGCTGAGCATTTTCAGGCTTTTTCCTCTATGAATCACCCTGCATTGGCAGAATCTGGGGTATATCTATCGGTTAATTATAAGGCACTTTGGGCTCCTAATAGAAAGCAGAAAACAAAATTACATACAGGTTTTGATGATAATATACTGGTATTAAAAATGTTCCCGGGAATAAGCGAGAGCACGGTGGAGCATATTCTGGCTAAACCTGAGCTAAAGGGAGTGGTGTTAGAGACTTACGGTAGCGGGAATGCACCAAATACATCCTGGTTTCTCGAACTGCTTCGGAAGAAAATAAAGGAAGGGCTTTTTGTGGTTAATGTGACGCAATGTGTAGCAGGAAGTGTGAACATGGGACAGTATGAAACCAGTGTAGGTCTTAAGAAAGTAGGGGTGGTTTCCGGAAAGGATATCACTACCGAAGCTGCGGTAAGCAAACTGATGTATCTGATTGGTAAAGACTTATCTCCAAAAGTTTTCAAAACGATCTTCGAAACCTCGCTGCGTGGTGAAATGTCTTAAAATTAATGGCGGGTTTCTTGACGGGTAATTATTTTTTTCGTTATTTGCCGAGCCTAACAAATACAGAGAGGTGGCCGAGTGGTCGAAGGCGCACGCCTGGAAAGTGTGTATACGTCACAAGCGTATCGAGGGTTCGAATCCCTTCCTCTCTGCTAAGTGTTTATTAAAAATAATTTATATCTTTAACCTTTAACTAATTAAATTAAGACAAACAGTAATGAAAAGATTATTTTCTATTTTGGTAATCGCCGCGATTACGGTTCTTGGAACCTATAATCTACAGGCGGCTAACGGTACGAATAATTTGCCAGGAACGATTGTGAGCTTTGTACAGGATGACGAAGAAGCAATGGCCGGTGATGATCTGGAAGAAGAAGACCTTGGTTTTCACCAGGAGCTTAAGAAACGTTTCATCGAAGGTGGTCCAGGTTTTATGGGGATCGTACTTTTGTGTTTAATTCTTGGTCTGGCCATTGCCATTGAGAGAATTATCTTTTTAAACCTATCTACTACGAATACTAAGAAGTTGGCTCAGGATGTTGAGGACGCTCTTCATAGTGGTGGAGTAGAAGCAGCTAAGGAAGTTTGTAGAAATACAAAAGGACCTGTTGCCTCAATTTACTACCAGGGTCTTGACAGAGCAGATGAAAGTATTGAAGCTGCAGAGAAAGCGGTAGTTGCTTACGGTGGTGTTCAAATGGGACAACTTGAGAAGAATGTATCTTGGGTATCTTTATTTATCGCACTTGCACCAATGCTTGGTTTCATGGGTACTGTAATCGGGATGATTCAGGCGTTTGACCGTATTGAAGCAGCTGGAGATATGCAGCCGTCACTTGTAGCTGGTGGTATTAAAGTAGCACTTCTTACAACTGTATTTGGTTTGATCGTTGCGATTATTCTTCAGATTTTCTACAACTACATCATTGCTAAGATTGATAGCATTGTTAACGATATGGAAGATGCATCTATTCTTCTTATCGATATGTTGGTAGCTTACAAGAATAAAAAACGAATCTAAGACAACGTAAATTATGACCTTACATAAAGTATTAAAATATCTGGCACTCGTGATCGGTGTGATTGGGTTAATTCTTCTGGGAAGAATTATCGCTACCGGTGACGATGCTATAAAAGCCTCGGCAGACCTACAGGGGAGTCATTTAGACCCTTTCATGTGGATCGCATACATTGTTCTTGCAGCAGTTGTAGTATTGGTTGCTATCTTTGTGATCGTAGGTTTATTCAGAGGAAGTATTAAGAACACCATAATTGCCGTAGGATCCTTTGCAGTGATCATTATTGTCGCTTATGTATTAAGTGACGGTGAGGCAACTCAACTAAAAGATGGTACTATGCTGTCTGCATCTGCAGATCATTGGGTAGGCGCAGGATTAATTACCTTCTATATACTTGCAGCAGTTGCGATTGCAGCAATGGTATTCTCTGGAATAAAAAAATTAGCTAAATAATATGGCAAAGAGATCAGCACCGGAAGTGAATGCCGGGTCTATGGCAGATATTGCCTTCTTACTTCTTATCTTCTTCCTGGTAACTACTACCATTGAGACAGATAGTGGGATAAGCAGGAAGTTACCGCCATGGCAACCTGAAGAGCAGGAGCCTCCGGTTATTAAACAACGAAACATCTTCACGGTGCTTGTGAACAGTAATAACGAGCTGCTGGTTGAAGATGAGAGCATGGAAATTGGGGAACTGCGTGAAGCAGCTGTCGAATTTCTTGATAATGGTGGAGGACAAGGCGATGAAGCCTGTAGTTTCTGCCAGGGAGCTAAGGATCCCGGATCTTCAGTGAATCCACAGAAAGCTATTATTTCACTGGTAAATAACCGTGGAACAGAGTATGGTACTTATATCGCTGTACAGAACGAACTTGTGGCTGCATATAATCAGCTTAGAGATCGTGAAGCACAGAGAATGTATGGTACCACTTTCACTAAAATGGAAAGTAACTACAATGATCCAAGATATACTGGTGACAAAGATGCTTTGAAGGAGAAGATCGATGTAATATCTGATATGATTCCTCAGAAATTATCTGAAGCTGAACCTACAAATTAGAACTAGAAACGAAAAAACGACTTAAATTATGTCAAAATTTAAAAAGAAAAAATCTGGAGATTTGCCTGCAATTAGTACGGCATCTTTACCTGATATCGTTTTTATGCTATTGTTCTTCTTTATGGTGGCAACGGTAATGCGTGACAATACATTAATGATCCAGAATAATTTGCCATTTGCAGACCAGGTGGAGAAATTGGATAAGAAGGATTTGATCATGTACATTTACGCTGGTAAACCGAGCCAGAGATACCAGGCGAAATATGGTACTGAAGCCAGAATTCAGCTAAATGATAAATTCGCAAGTGTTGAAGAAGTGCAGCAGTTTATTTACGCCGAAAGAGAATCCAAGCGAGAAGAACTTGTTCCATATCTTACAACTGCTTTGAAAGTGGATGAAGAAACCAATATGGGACTAGTATCTGATATCAAACAGGAACTTAGAAAAGCTGAAGCGTTAAAAATCAACTATACTACCAAAAAGGGAGAAGCTGGTAATAACATCGACTAAAATCTTTTCAATTTAATTATAGAAAGCATCCTGTCCGGTTTAAAACCAGGCAGGATGTTTTTTATATTTATAGAATATTTGAAACCATGAGGATCAAATTGATCATTCTTAGTTTAATTCTGCTTTATCCTGTCATCATAATTGCGCAGGAAGAACAGCGGCAATACAAAATCCCGGATTCAGTTCCATTTACAGTAGATAGCCTCTATAGAGAGGATCAATTCTATGTAGGTTTCAGTTTTAATCTGATTACCAATAAACCCGAAGCAATCTCTCAGGAAAGTTTTTCCGGAGGTCTCAACCTGGGAGTGATTCGAGACATGCCATTGAATAAACGTAGAAACGTTGCACTCGGTCTAGGGCTAGGTTGGGGAATTGATAGCTATGGGCAAAATTTGCGTATTACTAAGTCTGCTTCCGGTGACGCAGAATTTCAATCCTTAGAGGACATAGATTATGATACCAATCGCTACACGACACAACAGTTCGAATTGCCATTTGAATTTAGATGGCGTACTTCAACCCCAGAATCTTATAAGTTCTGGAGGATATATTCTGGAGTCCGTTTAGGCTATATTTATAACTTCAGAAGTAACTATAGAGATGATACAGGACAAACTGTTATCAATAATCTTTCAGAATTAAATAAATTCAGAGCTGGAGCAACTTTTACCTTTGGATACAATACTTTCAACTTTCATTTCTACTATTCATTGATCCCTTTTTTCAAGGACGCTTCACTTCAGAATGAGTCTTTAGATGTATCTACCTTAAAAATAGGTCTGACATTCTATATTCTGTAAACCACAGATTGAACAGGAGCAATTGCGGACCTAGACCTAACAGGCTTCCCACCCATAATTCTGAGCTTGTATGGGCTTTAAAATAAAGTCTTGAAGATGCTGTGAGACCGCAGGCGATGATGAGAAATGCCACGGTATAGATATAATATAGGTGAAAGTAAATACAGAAGCCGGTAACGAACATTAATAGCCCGGTGATTCCCATCATATGCAAGCTGACTTTAAGCCTGAACCAGCTCAAGGTATAGGCTAATAGAGTTGAAATAAGTATGCCTGCGAAGTAATAATATAGCCCGGGATAATTATAGAAGTTTAAAATTTGATGTAAAACCATCAGTATCAATAAGCAAAAGAAAAATAGTGGCCAGCGCCTTTCCTCAGTTTTCTCAAGAAAAACCGATTCTGCTTTCCCAAGATTCTTCAGTAAAAAATAGAATACTACCGGTATGAATATCGTAATGATCGCTATCGCCATTAATTTAGCTTTAACGATTTCGTCTGGAAAATACCTTGGAATAAAAATAAAGTAAAACAGACTTCCAAAAA
>NZ_CAJWRQ010000007.1 GCF_913046405.1 uncultured Christiangramia sp. | reverse complement strand
GATGACCAGCATCCTCTTCTTTATAACACTTAATACAACTCTTAGGTTTCTCACCTCGCATCATTGCTTTACGTGTACCTCTCATATAAGCATTATTCCAAGCTTCAGCTAAGGATGTATTAGCAAGATTAGAAGGCATACCATCATCATTTTTAATAATGCCAATATCCGATTCTACTTTATCTTGGGAGTCTGGGTTCTGAACACCAGATGCGTTTGCTGTACAGCATACTCGCATATGTCCATTTGGTCTGGTTGAGAGATGCACCCAAGGGAGTGCACAAAAAGTATCACTTGTTTCCATAATGTATTTTCCAAAAAATGATAAACTTGATATTAGTAAGTATTTTAGGGAATTTGGAGATAAACAGTTTTTTACCGTAGGTAGAACAGATGACGAATCCAAATATATGATTGCGGTAACCAGCGATAAAATTGTAGGAGAGTACTACCTATATGATGTAGAAGCTGATGAGGTAAGTTTACTCTATAAATTATTACCGCATCTAAAAGAAGAAGATATGGCGAGTATGAAGCCTATCACTTTTAAAAGTCGGGATGGATTAAGGCTACACGGTTATATTACTTTGCCGCATAACTATCAGGAAGGAATGCAAGTGCCATTAGTGGTAAATCCTCATGGCGGTCCACAGGGAATCCGTGATAGCTGGGGCTTTAATCCAGAAGCGCAATTATTCGCCAGCCGTGGCTATGCAACCTTAAATGTAAACTTTAGAATTTCTGGAGGCTATGGAAAAGAATTTTTAAAAGCAGGCTTTGGAGAAATTGGTCGTAAAGCAATGGACGATGTGGAAGATGGCGTAGATTATGTAATTGAACAAGGTTGGGTAGATAAAGAGCGCATAGCGATATATGGCGGCAGTCATGGTGGTTATGCTGTATTACGCGGAATGACAAAAACACCAGAAAAATATGCCTGCGGAGTAGATTATGTAGGTGTGAGTAACCTAAATACTTTTATGGAAACTATCCCGCCATACTGGGAAAAGTATCGGGAGTTATTATATAAGATATGGTATAATCCGGGCATTCCGGAAGAGAAAAAGGTTATGGACGAGATTTCGCCCGCCTTACATGTCGATGAAATCAAAAATCCGTTGTTTGTGGTTCAGGGGGCTAATGATCCTAGAGTGAATATTAACGAAGCCGATCAAATCGTAGAGACCCTTAGATCTAAAGGAGTAGAAGTGCCTTATATGGTGAAATACGATGAGGGTCACGGTTTTGCTAAAGAAGAAAATCGATTAGATCTTTATAAAGCGATGATGGGCTTTTTTGCGGAACACTTGAAGAATTAGAATTGATCAATTTGCTAATTTGAAGATGTGGCGATGGGGATTAAGAATTTAGATCGCTGCGCTGCTAGAATATAGGTCAGATAAAAGAGATTTCGCAAATCAAGAGCCAGGAAGCTATTTTAAAAATTTTGAATTTTAAATGCTGAATTTTGAATTTTTTTTAAGCTGACTGTTTAGAGTTTTGTACAGGTTATTGTTAATGGTCAATGTAGATTGACTGCTATCATCCTGGGCACTTCGATACGATTTTTGAAATCACTCAGTGACCTAAATGCTAATGAGGGCCGAGTGATTTTTCAAAAGCAGATTAATTGAATCTATGATTTGAAGTGCTTTATACGGTGATAATCTAGAATATAGAGAAGAGAAAATAGACGAGATATTCAAGAATCAAGAGCCAGGAAGCAGGACAAGAAGTTGAATTTTAAATGTTGAATTTTGAATTATTCTGAAAGCTGATGCCTTTTTCCGTTTACTGTAAAATAATTCAAGCTTCCCCATTCCATTCTGCGTAAAACTGATCTAAAAAGCTTTCCATATATTGATGGCGTTTTTGTGCAATTTCAGTACCAGTTTTGGTGTTCATTCGATCTTTAAGCAATAACAACTTTTCGTAGAAATGATTGATCGTTGGAGTATTAGAGGCTTTATATTCTTCTTTTGTCATATTTAATTTTGGCGCTATTTCAGGGTCATAAAGCGGTCTTCCCTTAAAGCCACCATAATTAAAGGTTCTTGCGATCCCGATGGCACCAAGGGCATCTAAACGATCGGCATCCTGAACGATATCCAATTCGGTCGAATGAAATTGTTGCTCTACATTTCCGCCTTTAAAAGAGATATTCTGAATAATTTTTACCACATGCTCGATAACATCTGCATTTACCTGCTGAGATTGTAGAAATTCGGTAGCTACTTTTGGCCCAACCGCCTCATCTCCATTATGAAATTTAGAATCGGCAATATCATGAAGTAATGCGCCAAGCTGAATGATAAAATCATTGGCCTCTTCTGTCTTAGCGATAAGTTTAGCATTATTTAAAACACGTTCTATATGAAACCAGTCATGCCCACCTTCAGCGTTTTTAAGTGTATCTTTTACAAACTGAATGGTGTTTTCAATAATCAAATCTTTGTTAGTCATAGTTTATCGAATATCAGCAATTATTGTACGCTCTACCAGGGCTACCAGGCTTTCCGGATCGGTAGAATCGATTTCAATAGGTTTATGAACTTTCATTCGTAATTTTACCCCTATTGTTAAAGGGAAACTTCCATCCTTTAAAAGTTGCCAGCAGTTATTAATGGTTATTGGTACCACCAGCGCATGTGGCATCTGCTTAAAAAGCATCTGCATTCCACTGGCCGCAAATTTTTTAGGTTGGCCATCTCGACTTCTTGTACCCTCAGGAAAGATTACGGCAGAGCGATTGGTCTCTTTTAAATATTTGGCAAATTTTGCCATTTTTAATAAACTTTCTCTACGGTTTTTACGATCGATTAAAACCGATCCACCATGTCTTAAATTAAAAGAAATACTGGGAATCCCTTTGCCCAATTCTTTTTTACTAACAAATTTGGGATGGTGTTTTCTTAAATACCAGATAATGGGTGGGATATCGTAAACGCCCTGATGGTTAGCAACAAATATACATGGACGCTCTACCGGGATATTATGTTCGTTTTCAACCACAAATCGTGTTCCTAATATGTTAAGGCAACGCAGCAAGAAAAAATTAAAAATATCTACACTTTTTTTATGTGCAGAATAACCTCCCAATTTTAATGATATCCATTGGACTGGATGAAATATTAGTAAGGTAAGAAAGAAAAAAAAGTAAAAAATTACCGTTAATGGATATGATAGTATTTTCTTCATTATGCAGTTTAAAACTACAAAAATAAGTTTTTAAAGGAAATAGCCACAGATTTCTTATACGATCATTCCATGTCGCATTCTGGGCAATATGGGAAAATAGTGGAGATAAAAAAACCGACAAGCAATTTGTCGGTTTTTGATATTTTAAATGTGAATGCTGCTTAGCAAAATTCGTCGTAAGCACCGGTAAGGTTCTCTGCAATCATTTCAGCAGGACGTCCTTCAATATGATGGCGCTCTAACATGTGTACCAGCTCACCATCTTTAAATAAGGCCATAGAAGGCGACGAAGGAGGGAACGGTACCATAAAACCACGAGCAACATCAGTAGCTTCGCGATCTACACCGGCAAAAACGGTATATAAGTTATCTGGAGTTTTTGCATTTTGTAAAGACATTCTGGCACCAGGACGAGCATTTGCTGCAGCACATCCGCAAACAGAATTTACTACAACTAACGTAGTTCCTTCTTTTTTCATTGCCGCTTCTACATCTTCTACGGTATGTAATTCTTCAAAACCTATGCTAGTAAGATCTTCTCGCATTGGCTTTACTAAATCTGCTGGATACATATATTGTAATTTATTATTAGACTTTATTAGTTTACAAAGATATTAAATTAAGTTCAGCTTCATGAAAGTCAGCCGTTAAACCTAATTTCTTATAAAGTTGTCGTGCGTAAATCGCTGCCCTTACAATAAAAGCGGTTAGTTTTGTAAATGTTATCTTTGCTAAAAAATTTCGATCTATGATAAAGTGGCTTTTAGCTGTTTTAGGTTTTATGTACATGCGATATCCCGGGGCCATTATTGGTTTTATCATTGGGACACTTTTAGATAATTGGAATCGCAGCAGTGGTGGCTTTTTACAGTCAATGATGGGAGGGAAGCAGACGTCTTCGGTAAGTCCGGGTGATTTTGAACTCAATTTATTGTCACTTTGCGCCCTGGTTATTAAAGCAGATGGTAAAGTTTCGCAAACCGAACTGGATTATGTGCGTTCCTATTTTGTTCGTGCTTACGGGAAAGAACGGGCCAATGCTACGTTTAGAACTTTTAATGATGTCATTAAAAACCGCGAATTATCGGCCTCCCGAATTTCACAATATTTGGCCAGCCGTACTCAGTATCCCACCCGATTGCAAATTACGCACTTTTTATTTGGGATTGCCCAGGCCGATGGCTCGGTAAGTACCTCAGAGGCTAATATGATCCAGCAAATCGCCAGTTATCTTAAGATTGGTGCTAAGGATTTTGAAAGTATTAAGGCCATGTTTCTTAAGCAAACGCCAGAGAGTGCTTATAAAATACTGGAGATTGATAAATCAGCCTCAGATGCCGATGTGAAAAAAGCCTATCGTAAAATGGTAAAGAAATACCACCCCGATAAGTTAGAACACATGGATGAGGCTTATAAAAAAGGGGCTCGTGAGAAATTTGATAAAGTACAGGAAGCCTACGAAACCATCCAGAAAGAACGTGGCTTCTAAGGCTCATCGAGCCATTTTTAATTGATGTAGTAAATGTTGGTTAATAGACGTTGCCTGCGCCGGGCTTTACGCTACAATCTTATGCTCGTTCCTCACAAAAGGATTTTCACTGCAATCCCTAACGCAAATTATTTTTGGATGGTTACGCAACTATTTAGTTGTTTAGGTATCTATTTATAAAACAGGGATTTATGAGAGCTACTTTACGATTTTTATTTTTACTGGTGTTTTTGGTAGGTTGTGCAGGTGATGATGAGGAGGAAATTGAATGTTCTTTGGAAAAAAATGCGCTTTTAGACTCTTATTATTCTCCACAATTTTTAATAAGACTGGTAGATGCTTCGGGGGAAAATCTTCTTGAAAACGGAAGTATTGATCCAGAGATTATTACGATACAATCAGCTTCGGGGAATTCTGATTTTGTTTATATACCCGAAATTGAAAATACAGCAACTAATACTATAGCTAGTGAAATTCAATATTCTTTGGGAGTATTTATGGCAGGCGGTAAGGAAACTTATAAATATCAAATAAGTGTAGAGGGATTTGAAACGACCGATTTGGTGATTCGGGCAGAACAAATTGAAGAACCTTGTTATTCTTATATTATTCCGATAAGTGCATCGATAAATGGGGAAGTTCTAGCGCAGATAGAGGTTTCTGAAACTGAGCTGCTTGTTATTCTGCCTTTAGTAGCGCAATAATGATATGCACTTAGCTTAGTGGATGCTTATCAACTCCATCATTTTTTTAGTCGTTAAATATTCAAATTCGCGGTTTTTAACCCTAAATTTTTCGTCTAAAATTAGGATCACTGGTAAGCTAAATTCAAAGTTTTCTCGACTAGCTAATAGAAGTGGAATCTGATGAATGCCATTTCGCATGCTTTCGGCTTGTTGATTATAGAATTTCTGGCCCTCAAAATTAATTGTATCAGTACTTTCGGCATTCATTTTAACCGCGTAGAAATCAGAGTTTAATTTTTCAATAATTTCAGCATTTTTAAATGCATTTTGCTCCATCTTTTTGCAGTACACACACCAATCGGCGTAGAAATAGATAAAAGTTTTTTTCGGTTTTCTGGCTAAAGAATCTTCTAATTGCTCAAAATTCAACCAGTTTATAGTATTGACTTTCTGGCTATAGCTGAGTATGGGCAAGGCTAAGAAAAGGATGAATATTTGAAGATTTTTAATCATTTTTTTAGCCATTACTATTTACTGTAAACTGTAACTTTCTATTTATCCTTCAGCTTTTTTAACTGCAAATCATTTCCGTCGAATTCGGCATAGGTATAATGTGTAATCCAGTCGCCGGTATTGATATATTTAGAATCTTCTTTCAGCTTAATTTCCATAGGTAAATGGCGGTGACCAAAAAGAAAATAATCATAATGTTTAGTTTCCAGTTTACGCCTACAATACTGGATTAACCATTCGTTATCTTCACCTAAGAATTCAGCATCTTCATCTCCTGA
Source organism: uncultured Christiangramia sp. (assembly GCF_913046405.1). Lineage (GTDB taxonomy): Bacteria > Bacteroidota > Bacteroidia > Flavobacteriales > Flavobacteriaceae > Christiangramia > Christiangramia marina. The sequence continues at coordinate 47,366 of NZ_CAJWRQ010000007.1, read as the reverse complement.
GATGAGCTTATTTTTTACTGAAAAATATTGGGCTAACGGAATGCCAATATCAGGATGCAGCCAACGATACAACCATTTTGCAAAGGGATTGGTAAATACCTTTTTCATCCGCTTATAGCCATAATCTCCCGGACCAAGTCCGTCCCCATGACCTATTAAAAAATTCTTTCCGTTAAATTCAAATTCCTGTGGTTTGCGATAGGTGGGGATATTTAGTTCTTCTTCAAAATAATTTTCCATCCATAGGTCGTGATTTCCGATGAAAAAATAGATGGGAATACCACTGTCTTTTAGTTCGGCCAGTTTTCCTAAAACTCTAACAAAGCCTTTAGGCACAGCATGTTTATATTCAAACCAAAAATCAAAAAGATCACCTAGCAAAAAAATAGCAGCGGCATCTTCTTTAATTTCATCCAACCATTTAACGAATATCGCCTCTCTGGGTTTACTGGCTTCTTTGGTGGGAGCACCTAAGTGATTATCACTACTAAAATATACTTTTTTTCCTTCGGGAATGATCATTGCTCGTTACTTAACTTTTACAAAGTTAACAGAAACTTGTAAAGCACGATTAGTTTCTGTTTTCAGAATACGCTATTAATTTCTGGAGGTCTTTTATCGAACCACCGTTAGTGACTTTAAAACCGTTTTCTTTTAAAATTTTGCTGGCTTTTACACTGCGTATTCCATGTGCGCAATAGGTGATATAATTAAGCTCTTTATTTAACTTTTTAAGGCTGTCTGAATTGATAATGCCCAGCGGAAAATTAATGGCATTTTTTATATGTCCCTGTTTAAATTCCCTTGGAGTGCGAACATCTAAAATTTGAAACTGACTAATATTCTTTCCTTTCAGCGATTGGTCTCTTTTTCTGTTGTTATAGTTTTTCAGCACAAAATAGGAGCCCAACAGTATTACGATGACAATGGCAGGAATAATCGGATTCATTTTTTAGTTTAATCAGTAAGATATCAAAAGTCTCGAAAATCAAGATTTCTAATTATCAATTGCATACCACTCTGCAAAGCTGCTTTCGGTTTCCTGAAGTTTTAAAGAATGTAGTTGAATATGATCCGGTAAATGTTTCTTTATTTTTTCAGCAAAATCAATTACCATATTCTCACTGGTGGGTTGATAGTCTACTAAAATTACATGATGACCACGGTTTTTTAATTCTTTGGCAAGCTCGATATGTGGGGTGTTTTGATTAAAAACTGTAGCATGATCAAATTGGTCTACAATTTCAGATTTCACGATCTTTTTTAGATCACCAAAATCGATTACCATTCCGTATTTTACATTTTCAGTATCTGTGATTGGCTCTCCAATAACAGTTACGCTAAGTTTATAACTGTGGCCGTGCACATTGCGGCACTTGCCATCATAGCCGTAAAGCGCGTGTCCTGTTTCAAAAGAAAATTGTTTGGTAATCCTGATTTTTGCCATACCGAAATTTTAAGTCTGCCTTGTGTAATTATTTTCCCTGTAAAATTTAAGCTGAAATTATATAAGATCGACTCTGGATTTTTCAGGGAATATTTAAAAGCAAAGGTATTAAAAGTGTATCCAATTTTGGAGATTATAGCTTCAGCATTTTTTTATCCCGGAAAATTTGAGTTAACTTTGAAGATGTAAACTTTAGGGGTGCCAATTAAATTTGGCTGAGATAACACCCTTTGAACCTGATCCAGATTAGCATCTGCGAAGGAAAAAGTACGAAAATTTTGAATCGAATATGGCCAATATCAGGCTGAAATCTTTTTGATTTATTTAAAAACCAGACTTACTATTTATAATCTGGTTTAAGAGTAAAAATTAAATTTCGGTTCATAGCTCGTGGATTTACCACGAAATTACTCACTTTTCTTCAGGGACAATTCCCCTTGGTTTACAGCTATTAAAAATCTAAGGATATGATAACTGTAAACGTAAACAACCAAAATCATTCTTTTAAAGAACCGGTAAAGCTTGATGAACTGCTGGAGCAGCTGAATATTCAGCCTTCAGGAATTGCCATCGCTATTAACAACGAGATTATTTCTAAACCCCAATGGGAGCATACCCTGTTGGAAGAAGGGAATAACGTACTGGTGATTCGTGCTACGCAAGGCGGTTGATCGTTTTATTTTCAGTAATCAAATTTTACACATCAATCTAAACCTTTTTAGTATGAAACCTAACCAATTACCGAGGGAAGAAGCCATCAGCAGAACGCCTTTTCCCAACTCAGAAAAAATTTACGTAAGAGGGCAGCTTCACGAAAATGTGAATGTACCGATGCGTAAGATCAATCTAGATGATACCGTCGATAAATTTAACGGTATCCGAACGCCAAATGAGCCTGTTTTGGTGTACGATACCAGCGGTGCTTACACCGATCCTAATGTAGAGATCGATGTTCGCATGGGTTTAAAACCTATTCGCCAGCAATGGATTGCTGCCAGGGAAGATGTGCAGCAGTTAAGCAGACTTTCCTCGGAATACGGCCGGCAACGAGAGGAAAATAAAAAGCTGGAGAAACTTCGGTTTCAACGAATCAGGAAACCTTTAAAAGCAAAGCCGGGACAAAATGTTACCCAAATGCATTACGCGCGGAAAGGAATTATTACGCCGGAAATGGAATTTATCGCCATTAGGGAAAATCAGAAACTTCAAGAAATAAATCAAATTACTCAGCAACATCCGGGCGAGAGTTTTGGGGCGAGTATTCCTAAAGTCATTACTCCTGAATTTGTTCGGGATGAGGTAGCGAAAGGATGTGCAATTATCCCTAGTAATATTAACCATCCTGAAAGTGAACCTATGATTGTAGGGCGAAACTTTTTGGTAAAGATCAATGCCAATATTGGGAATTCTGCCGTAAGTTCTTCGATTGAAGAGGAAGTAGAAAAAGCGGTTTGGGCATGTCGTTGGGGTGCCGATACGATCATGGATCTTTCTACCGGAAAGAATATTCACGAAACCCGTGAATGGATTCTTCGGAATTCTCCGGTACCCATCGGAACAGTACCTATTTATCAGGCTTTGGAAAAAGTAAATGGAAAAGCTGAAAATCTTACCTGGGAGATCTTTAGAGACACTTTAATTGAACAAGCCGAACAGGGTGTCGATTATTTTACCATTCATGCCGGAGTTCGTTTAAAATATATCCCGCATACTGCAAAACGGCTCACCGGTATCGTGTCTCGGGGAGGTTCGATCATGGCAAAATGGTGTTTGGCGCATCACCAGGAAAGTTTTTTATACACGCATTTTGAGGACATCTGCGAAATCATGAAAGCTTACGATGTAGCTTTTTCACTGGGCGATGGTTTGCGTCCTGGTTGTATTGCAGATGCGAACGATTATGCGCAGTTTGCCGAATTAGAAACGCTTGGCGAATTAACCAAAATTGCCTGGAAGCACGATGTACAATGTTTTATTGAAGGTCCCGGGCATATCCCCATGCACATGATTAAAGAAAATATGGACAAGCAGTTGGCAGAATGCGGGGAAGCGCCTTTTTATACACTAGGGCCATTAACAACCGATATTGCACCGGGTTATGATCATATCACTAGCGGAATTGGTGCCGCAATGATCGGCTGGTACGGTTGTGCGATGTTGTGTTATGTGACGCCAAAAGAGCATTTGGGTTTACCCAATAAAGAAGATGTAAAGGAAGGTGTGATTACCTATAAAATTGCAGCACATGCGGCCGATTTGGCAAAAGGTCATCCAGGAGCACAGCATCGCGATGATGCCATGAGTAAGGCGAGGTTCGAATTTCGATGGGAAGATCAGTTTAATTTAGCTTTAGATCCCGATACGGCGAGAGCTTATCACGATGAGACCTTACCTTCTGAAAATGCGAAAGTGGCTCATTTTTGTTCGATGTGCGGCCCTAATTTCTGTTCGATGAAGATCACACAGGATGTACGGAACTATGCTAAAGAAAACGGACTCGACAGTGAAGAAGCAATCAAAAAAGGCATGGAAGAGAAATCAGAAGAGTTTAAAAAGAAAGGCAGCGAAGTATATCTGTAGAGGTGTAAGTTTTTAAAGTTTGAAAGTTTGAAAGTTTGAAAGTTTGAAAGTTTGAAAGTTAGAAAGTTAGAAAGGTGAAAGTGTGAAGTTTGCGAGCTTCAAGTAATAACAAAGCTTAAAATTATGCTGATTGTAATTTCTGCGGAAAAGTTGATCGAGAATGAAGAATCTCAGCTGAAATCGATGTTCGATGCAGGTTTAGAAACACTTCATATTCGTAAACCTGAAGTTTCTTTTGAAGAGCTGAAAACCTGGTTAGAAAACTTTGAGCTGGGATATCGTTCTAAAATGGTGCTGCATCAGCATCACGAATTAGCACGAGAATTTGGGTTGAAAGGGGTTCACCTTCCGGAATATTTCAGAACAAGTCTGAAGGAAACTTTAGAAGATTATGTCAACACATTTCAGCATTTAAAATTTACAGTGAGTACCTCGTTTCATCAAAAAGAAAAGATCTCTAGAACATCGATTTTCGATTACTGTTTTTTGAGTCCGATTTTTAATTCCATCTCTAAAACCGGGTATGTGGGAAAAACGTTTCAAGTCCTGGACATCCAGCAAAAAGTGATCGCGCTTGGCGGGATAGATGCAGCGAAAATTCCACTTGCCTATAATATGGGGTTTTATGGTGTGGCTGTTCTGGGAGCGGTTTGGCTACAGGAAGATCCAATACATAGTTTTATTAAAATTCAGCAACAATATGAGTCAGTTTTCAACTAAACATCCGGTGAATTTACCAAAAGAAATCTCCTGTTTGCATTATATCTCGCAGGGTAAAGATCGCGAGGAACACTTAGCAAATATAACACGTGTTTTAAAGGCAGGTGCAAACTGGATTCAGTTACGAATCAAAGAGATGCCGCAAAAAGAAATACTGAAAACGGCGATTTTGACAAGGGAATTATGCGCCAAATACAAAGCAAAGCTAATTGTAAATGATCATGTAAAAGTAGCGAAAACCTGTAATGCTGACGGAGTTCATTTGGGACAGGAAGATACAGATGTTTTAGAGGCTAGAAAGATTTTAGGAAAGGATAAAATCATTGGCGGAACGGCGAATACGCTTCAGCATTGTTTGGAGCATCTGGAAAACGGAGTTGATTATATTGGTTTGGGGCCTTTACGATTTACTTCCACCAAAAAGGAACTGAGTCCTGTTCTTGGTTTTTCAGGCTATCAAAAATTGATGGCAGAATATTTAAAACAAGAAAATCCGGTTTCGATAATAGCCATTGGCGGGATTGTACTTGATGATATTGAGGCACTTCGAAAAATAGGTTTAAGCGGAGTGGCTGTTTCCAGCTTACTAACGCATTCAAAAGATCCCAAAAATGAAATTCAGCAGATTTTAGATCGCTTTGCTGTGAGAGTTTAGATTTGAGAAAATAGTCAATTTGATGATGTGGTAATGAGCTGATTTGAAAATGAATTGAAGCAAGATTCAGGACTAATTTATTTTGAATGCTAAATGTTGAATTTTAAATGAAGATCTGAAGTCACTCTTGAGAAACGCTTGTCACTTCGAGTGCTTGCGAGGTAAGGAGCAATTGTATCGAGAAGTGGATTTAAGTTTGTATTTAGATTTGAGAAAATAGCCAATTTGATGATGTGGTAATGAGCTGATTTGAAAATGAATTGATTTCAGAATTAAAAATCAAAATATAAAATCCCTCCTTTTGGTGGGGACTAGGGGAATAAAAAATACAAAATGAAAAAACTAAAAATAGCAGATAAAAGCTTTGATTCCCGATTATTTACGGGAACGGGAAAATTCAGTAATTCAGGTTTAATGCGCGAAGCAGTTTTGGCTTCAGAAAGTGAGTTGGTAACCGTGGCGCTCAAAAGAGTTGAAGCGGGCAATACTGAAGATGATATGATTAGTAGCCTAGCGCATGAAAAACTAAGTTTATTGCCGAACACCTCAGGCGTTCGCGATGCCAAAGAGGCTGTTTTTGCAGCCCAGATGGCCAGGGAAGCGCTTGGAACAAACTGGGTGAAAGTCGAAATTCATCCCGATCCTAAATACCTATTGCCAGATGCAGTAGAAACCCTAAAAGCCTGTGAAGAACTGGTGAAACTGGGCTTTGTAGTCATGCCGTATATTCATGCTGATCCGGTGCTGTGTAAGCGTCTCGAAGATGTAGGTACGCAATGTGTAATGCCCTTAGGTGCTCCTATTGGTACTAATAAAGGCTTAAAAACCTTCGATTTTTTAGAAATTATTATCGAACAAAGTAATGTTCCGGTAATTATAGATGCAGGGATTGGGGCTCCCTCACAGGCTGCTTTTGCTATGGAAATGGGAGCCGATGCTGTTTTGGTAAACACCGCAATTGCCGTTTCTAAGAATCCGGTACAAATGGCAAAAGCCTTTAAAATGGCCGTAGAATCCGGGCGAATGGCTTACGAAGCAAAACTTGCCGGAACCGGTAAGATTGCCCAAGCCAGTAGCCCACTAACACAATTTTTATATGAGTAGTTTTAAAACAGTACTTGCGCAGTATGATTGGGATGAGGTTTTGGAAAGTATTCAACACAAAAATGCACAAGATGTAGAGCGTGCTTTAAGTGCTGTAAAACCCGATCTTGAAGATTTTAAAGCCTTGATTTCTCCAGCAGCCAAGCCTTATTTAGAGCCAATGGCTACCAAAAGTAAACTGATTACCAAAAAGCGTTTTGGCAATACCATGCAAATGTACGTGCCAATGTATTTAAGTAACGAATGCCAAAATATCTGTACGTATTGCGGATTTAGTTTAACGAATAAAATTCCGCGGCGCACCTTAACCGATGCTGAAATTTTAAAAGAAGCCGAATTTCTGAAAAAGAAAGGCTACCAGCATATTTTACTGGTTACAGGGGAAGCGAATAGAACGGTGGGCATTGATTATTTGAGTAATGCTGTTCGTCTTTTAACACCACATTTTGTAAATATTTCTATTGAAGTGCAACCGCTGGATCTGGAAGAATACGAACGATTGGTTGACGATGGTTTATATGCCACTCTAGTGTACCAGGAAACTTATCACCGCGAGACCTACAAAATTCATCATCCTAAAGGGAAAAAATCGAATTTTGATTATCGTTTAGAAACACCAGACCGTTTGGGGAAAGCCGGAATTCACAAAATAGGAATTGGGGCTTTATTTGGATTAGAAGATTGGCGTGCCGATAGTTTTTTTACGGCTTTGCACCTTAAATATTTGCAGAAGACTTATTGGAAAACAAAGTATTCGATTTCTTTCCCAAGATTGCGACCTTTTAGCGGCGGTTTAGAACCCAAAGTTGAAATGACCGACCCCGATTTGCTACAATTAATCTGTGCGTATCGAATTTTAGATGAAGATGTAGAATTATCGATTTCTACCCGCGAACAGGAAAAATTTCGCGATCATATTGCGCATTTAGGAATCACCTCGATGAGTGCCGAATCAAAAACCAATCCTGGTGGTTATGTGGTAGAACCACAATCGCTGGAGCAGTTTGAAATTTCAGATGAGCGTAGTACCGAAACGATCGCTACCATGTTAATGAAAAACGGAATCGAACCGGTTTGGAAAGACTGGGAGAAGTTTTAGTTTAGTATTGTTAGTATTTAGAATGGAGTGGAATTAGTTGGGAGCTTTTAGCTTGAAACTGTCTGCTTTTAGGCGTTGGCTTTTCTTCGATGTTCCCTTGCAGGTTGTTGAACATTCCTGTTCATTCCTTTATTTTAATTACTATTTTCCATTTCAAATAAAAAATACCTAAATTGTAAATTATTCGGGGGAAATAAAATATTTTTTGTCTTTAAAAACGTATACTATGAGTGAAAATAAAATCAGTTTGAATACTATTCTTACGCTAGGATTTATCGCTATTTAGTGTATTGCTTGCGATTAATTTGATATTTAAAGATATACTTGGTGATAACTTAAACCCAATCTTAATGATGGGTCTGGGGTATTTCGTAGGATATTATGCTTTTAGAGGCTTACGTATTCCAGGGAATAAATAATTCTAATCTCCGGACTACGATTCAGCATCGCATTTCGATTTAAGAAATTTTATAATCCTTTTTTAAATCCAAATTTTCCTTAAGCGGCACCTTAAAATTCGGCGCTAAGTCTTGTCTCTTGTCTCCTGATTCTTTTCTCTTAACTTTTAACAGCGAGGAGGCTACGCATAATTTTATCAAACTGCTACTTAACTGGAGACTTCGATATAAAATCTTTTGCAAAGAATTGCAGTCTGTCTCCGGTTATCAGCTATTCCGCATCAGGAAACATAAACTTTTCAATTTCTTCAGCATAAAATTTAGGATTTGCACCTTCTTGCGAGGCCACCAGGGCGCCAATCGCGCAGGCATAATTCAATGCTTTTTGAGGCGCTTCTTTTTGTAATAATTTTGAAATCAATGATCCTAAAAAGCTATCACCGGCTCCCACGGTATCTGCTACTTTTATTTTATAACCGCTGTTGTAGTATAATTTTCCTTCAGTAAAAAGAACGGCACCATGACTGCCTTTGGTTACACAGATGGTTTTTGCATTAGTGATTTTAGCCATGTAGCTGAGGTTTTGCTCCAGCGAGTGGAAAGGCGAGTCGAACATCGCCGCGATCTCATATAATTCGTCGTCATTAAATTTAATGAAATCAGCTTTTAAAATAAGGTCTTCTAAAACTTCTTTTTTGTAATGCGGTGGTCTTAGATTGATGTCGAAAACAGAGAATTTTGCATATTGGAGTAATTCATTTAAGGTCTCTCTGCTTTTTTGATCGCGACAAACCAAACTTCCGAAGATAAAAGCATCTGAAGTATTTACTTTTTCGATCATATTTTCAGAAATATCGATTTTATCCCATGCAGCAGGATATTCGATAGTATAAGAAGCTGAACCATTTTTATCGAGCTCTACATTTACTACACCGGTAGGGAAATCTGGAGTTTTAGCAACTAAAGAATGATCTATTTTTCTGGATTTTAGGTATTCCAATAAATTTTTTCCCTTTTCATCCTGGCCAACACTACTAATCATCGAGGTGTCAATTCCGTTGGCGCTTAGGCGGGAAGCAACATTTAAAGGTGCTCCCCCAATTTTTTCTGAATTAGGGAAAATATCATATAAAATTTCTCCAAAAGAGACTGCTTTTAGCTTTTGTGTCATTTTAGTTCCAAATTTCGTTAGCTGCAGTTAATATTAAAGGAAGACCATCGGTGACCATAATAGTATGTTCATGTTGTGTTACATAACCACCTTTGTTTCCAATAAGTGTCCAGCCATCATTTTGCTCTACTGCTATGGTCGATTTTGTAGCGATAAAAGTTTCTATGGCTACAGTGGTATTTTTTTTGAAGCGTTCCCGATTGCTTTTAATTCTATAATTTAGAATGTTTTCGGGCTTTTCGTGTAAACTTCTACCCACCCCGTGTCCTGCTAAATTTCTAATGACCTTAAATCCAGACTTTTTCGCTTCAGTTTCCATTAAATAGCCTATATCTGCGATTTTCACTCCGCCTTTAATTTGACTTATCGCTTTTTGCAGAATATTCTTCGAAGCATCTACCAGAGGTTGGTGATTATTGAGATCTTTTCCAATAATAAAAGAACCTCCATTATCTGCCCAGAATCCATTTAATTCTGCGGACACGTCGATATTTATTAAATCGCCTTCCTTTAGAATTTTATTTTTTGACGGAATACCGTGGGCAGCTTCGTTATTTACACTAATGCAGGTATAACCGGGAAACCCATAAGTTTCGAAAGGTGCCGATTTTGCACCATAACTTTTAAGAATTTCACCACCATAATCGTCCAGTTCTTTGGTAGAAATTCCAGGTTTTGTAAATGCTCTCATTAGTTTAAGTGTAATTGCAACAACTTCACTAATCTTTTTCATTCCGTTTAATTCTGCTTCAGTGCTTATGGACATGGATTTTAATTCGAATAGTTATTAATTAAAATTGAATTCGTTGGCTTCAATATCGATTACAGGAACACCTTCATTAATCTTTAAACTGGTATAAGGCTGCTTGGGAAAGAAGATCTCGGTCATTACTGTTTCTCCATCATCATAAAAAACTTCGATGCTCATATTATCTAAAATCATGTTTACTTGTAAGGAATCTGAAGTCGATATTCTTCTTCCGGTAGATATGGTAGAAGCAAATTCCTTTCCGAAGTCAGTAATTCCAGATTCAGATCGATCAATATAAAACTCGTTTTCTGCTTTTTTAAATCCAAATTTAAAATGATCGCCACTATCATTACTTAAAGATAAATGAACATCTTTGGTGATCTTGGGAATTAAAAAAGAAACCTGTGCTTTGGTAAGATCAAGCTCGTTGGTATCGATTATTGCATGATCCTCGTCGGTTACCTTCCATTTGGTGATCGTTTCACCAATATATTTTTCAAGTTCTTTAACCGGGGTAGATGTGATAATATACTTATCATCTTCTTTTTTTAGCGTTAATTTTCGTGCAATTGTCATGGCGCTTCTCCATGTTTCAGTAGGAACTTCCTGAGCATAAAGCCAGTTAGACATCCAGCCCATAAATAAAGTCCGGCCATCTTCTTTTGGAATATTAGACCATGTAACTCCGGCATAATTATCTTTTCCAAAATCCAGCCAGTAAGGATGGTCTATGTTTTTTCCATGAAGATCGGCTTCAGGAGTAAAGTTCTTACCATCCCAATTACCCACAAAATATTGCGTGGCCGAGCCGCCATTGTATCCGCCGGGATTAGTACTTTGAATAAGCACCCATTTGGTTTCTTCGCTGTTTTCTACTTTCATAGGGAAGAAATCGGGGCATTCCCAAACGCCGTCCTGTGCTGCGTAATTTTCACCAAATTCCGATACCTTTTTCCAGTCTTTTAAATTTTCTGAAGTGTAAAAATAGGCACGGTCTTTAGCCGAAAGCACCATTAACCATTGATTGTTTGCTTCATCCCAGTTCATTTTAGGGTCCCTGAAATCTTGTAATTCGGGATTCTTAATTACCGGGTTTTCTTTGTATTTTGTCCAGGTTTTTCCTTCATCCAGGCTATAAGCAATAGCCTGCGATTGATAATCGATTCGGCCTTCTTCAGCAGCCTTCGCATCATGATAGGTAAACATGGCTACAACTGGCGGAGTGGTGCCATCTCCAAAGCCCGAAGTGTTATTGTGATCTACAACCGCACTCCCGCTAAAAATATAGCCTTTTTCATCGGGAAAAAGAGCGATGTCCTGTTCTTTCCAGGTAATCATGTCTTTACTGGTAGCGTGTCCCCAGTGCATTGGTCCCCATTTATTATCTTCTGGATAATACTGAAAGAATAAATGATACGTACCGTTTAAGTAAAACATTCCATTAGGATCATTCATCCAGTTTTCTTTTGGAGAGAAATGAAAGGAAGGTCGAAAATCCTCATCGGTTTGGATTGATGCGGTTTTGTTTTTACTTTTTTCTTGATCCTGAGTATTGTTTTTACAGGAGGCTAAAAATAATAAAGCTATAAGAGCTGCAAGTCTCAAAATTGTCATAGAATATCAGAATTAATATTAAAAAGCAGCTAGCGGTTAAGATTATATAAAAATAGAGAAAATTTTACTGATTTTCCTAATGATTATGTCAATCGATAATTAGTTAAAAAATTTAAGATCAATTTTCTCAAAATAATACACTATAAATGAATGTATGTTCAAAAAACAAAATGGCCTACTAAAAATAGCAGACCTTTGTACCAGTAAGGGAATTATAAAAATGATTTTTAGAGGCATTTAGGCAAATAATTATTCTTGTTTCTGGAAGCTTAGTGGCCTATAACTATTTTGTATGGGTAATCTTTTTTAAACGGTGAACAAAAACATAATAAGTAAGCAGTAAAATTACAATCCATCCACAGCTAATGACCAGTATTCCTGTAGATGACGTATGGTAACGGGACACCAGTTGTACATACATGCTTATGATTAGAAGGATATATATACCCCAATTTACAAACTTCCATTTACCCAATATTGAGATTTGCTTCTTTTTTCTTTGTAACGCCTTGCGTTTTAGGGTAATCCATATTCCGGTTAATATCAATGAAGAAATGCCTAAACCTATAAAAAACCAGATAATCTTTGTGGTTAGTCCTCCCCAGTATCCAAAATGAAGTGGATCGGCAATATCATTTATCCACATGATATTACTTATATTTTTAGCATTTTGGATCTTTACTACTTTGTAGTTGTATGGGTTTATATAAACCCTATTAGCACGTTGACGAACCAGCGGAACATCAGAGTTGCCCCTAACATACACAGGCTCATTCTTTGTATTGGGGATGTTTATACCTTCTGGCTTAAAATAAGGAATTGCTTTTTGGGCTACCTGGGTGATACGGTCATAGTCAATAGTATAGGTAAGATTAATACTATCGTTATTTGCATTGCTATATTCCAGCTTTGGAGGTTTAAGGTTTACTGCGGTGCGTACATCGGCAATATTGGTCCGTTCTATAAAATACCATATTCCGGTAGCTGAAAACAGAATGGAAAACGGAATAGACCATAATCCCACGAGCCGGTGAAGACTTCTGAAAAACACCAACGGGCCTTTTGTTGTTTCGAGTTTAAATAATTTTCTCCACCATTTTTTGTAAAAGCATAAAGCCGTTAAAAAGGAAATCAGCAACAAAAAAGCAAAGCTCAATACCACTAAATAGCCAAATTGATAAAAAGGCATAAATAAAAAATAGTGAAGATCCCTGAAAAAGCGTTGAAAGGTAAGGTTGGCATTTCCCTGTATTTTTCCTGTATATGGGTTGGCGAAGACATAGGTTTGCCTGCCATCCACCTTTGTATAGATGATATCACATAAATAAGGTTCTTCTGCCCGCATCCAATAGGAAATCTGAGCATTGGGATATTGCTTTTTGAGATTACTGATAATGGTATTTCTCGAGGCAAATTCTTTTTGGGGTTTAGCCCTGATCTCAGAAATAAACAACCAGTCCATCTCGTGGCTAAGGGTTGCCATAGTACCTGAAAAGCATACTATAAAAAATAGTATGCTTAACTTGGTACCAATCCAACTATGAATTTTAAATAACTTTTTCTTTGATAATTTCAATGCTAGAAAGTATATGAAACGGTTGACATAATGTTTCGAGGTCTACCCGGGAAGGCACGCAAGAAATCGTAACCACCTACCCAATGTGTTTTGTCAAATACATTATTAATATTTAATTGTATCTGGAATTTATTCACTTTATAATAGATAGCGGTATTAAACAATCCATAACTAGGAAAAACCGGGATCAACTCTGGGTCTCTCACAATAGATCCGTTTCTTTCGCCTACATAATCGTAACCAAGTCCAAATCCTAATCCATTTAAATCTCCATGATCAATGATATATTTTGACCAAAAATTGAAGGTATTTCTGGGGGCGTTGGGTTTTTGATTACCAAAAGTGGCGAGTGTAGATTCATCGGCTTCGGTAAAATAAGCGTGGTTATATGCATAATTCATAATCACACTCCAGTTGGGCATAATCTGACCGTAAATGTCAACTTCAACACCTTCTGATTTTTCTTCCCCAATTTGCTTTAGTAAATCAGAGTTACTGGAATCATTAGCATTGTATAAAGCGCCTTTCTGGCTTAGGGAATAAACAGCTAAAGTAGCGCTTAGGCGTTTATTGAACCACTCTGTTTTTATCCCAGCTTCAAACAATTCACTGGTCAAAGGATCAAAAGGCCCTCCGGCTTCAGGATTATTGATAGTGGTGGCCGTTTGCGGTTGGTAACCCTTTACCCAGGTGCCGTAAAAGTTAACATTTGGTTTAAGCTTGTATACCATTCCGATTCGTGGTATAAATTTATCCTGACTAATTTTTTCTTCTTCAGCAGTTTCATAGTTTAGATAATCGGTAAAGTCATCGTAGCGTAGCCCCACCAAAAGATTAAACTTTTTGTATTGAAATTGGTTTTGTAGATAAATACCATTTCCGGTTTGTTTGTACCGGTCATAATTTCTAATACCATACACATAATTGCTCATGTCGCGCATAGCGTTTCCGTTGGTAGAAGTCAGATCAAAAGGCGCTACATTGGCTACAGGGTTGCCATTTTCGTCAAGTACATAATTATCTTTTTTGGCAACATTGAAGGAATTCGTTGCCTTACCATTTTTTAAAAGATAAGCGTTGGCCTCTAGTTGAGATCCTCCCGGCTCCAGCTCCTGTTGAAAATAATCATAGCCCACCAAAAACTTGTTCTCTATGGCTCCAAGGTTAAAATCAACATTAAGGTAATTGGTAAAGTTTTGGTTGTTCCATGAGCGCTTACGATTAAATACGCGCATAGCTACTTTCGTAATATCATAAGAGCCGTCACCAAGGGCCAAAAAATTGTTGGCCGTTCTATGCTCTAACAAATCTTCATCGTAACCAGAATTCATATACGAACTATTAAAACTGATGTGTTCATTGAATTTATGCTGAAATGATAAAGTTACATTTAGATTTTGTTCGTTCAGGTAATCATTTTCTGCACTTAAGGAAGTAGTTATTGGTGTAGAGTAGAGGTCGCCATCACCAAAAACGGCTTGTCCACGATCCAGTCGTCCTTTATTGTCCTGGTAGACTACATCTAAATTTAAACGTGTTTTTTCGTTAGGGATAAAAGAGAACGAAGGTGCCACAACAATATTTTTGTTGAATTGCAAATCCCTGAAACCATCGGTATTTTGGTATCCTAAGTTTAGACGGTATAAAAGCTTTTTGTCTTTGCTCATTGGGCCGGTAAAGTCGCTTAACAACCTAAACGTATTAAAACTACCCATACTGGCACTTATAGATTGTTTAGTGGTTTGTAGCGGTTTTTTTGTAACGGTATTTATTGTTCCGCCTGGGGATGCATTTCCAAACAAGGCAGAAGCAGGCCCTTTAATAACTTCTACTCGTTCGACATGGGGAATAATCTGCTGACTCCAAAAACTGGTCATCATTCGGGAGCCGTTTAAAAGCATACTACTATTTCGTTGTCCCTGAACTCTAAATCCTCTAATTGTTAAGTCGTTATAAAAAGAAAACTGGTTAACACCACTAACATTCTTCACCACATCGTTCACGGTAAAGGCTGCCTGATCTAAGATAACCTCTTTAGTGACGTAGCTTACGGCCTGCGGTACGTCGATAAGCGGCGTAGCTGATTTAGTACCAATAAAAGAGGTGGTGTTCTTGTAGTTACGTTCTTTCCTACCGATAATCTCTACCCCTTGCAACTGGGTGGCCGATTCATTTAATAGGAAGTCTAGTTCAGCTTTTGTTCCTTCCTTTACAGTGATTGATTTATTTATAGATTCATATCCCAGATAGGAAGCTTTTATAGTGTATTTGCCAGGGGCAAGATTCTTAAGTTCGTAGTGTCCGTTCTTATTGGTCATAGCACCTGTGCTGGAGTTTAGTACAAATACATTGGCATTATGAATTGGAGTTCCCGAATCGGAAAAAACTTTTCCGTGAATGGAAATATTCTGACCATAGGCCGTGTTAAATAGTGCTAGTAAAAAGAAGTAGAGAAAGTAATTTTTTTTCATTTTGAATTTTATTTAAAACAATTCTAAATAATCGGTTGCGAATTTAAAACGAACTTACTTTTATCACAAATTTTAATTAGATTAATTTTAAATAAAGTTTAGGTATGCTCTAATCCCTGCTCGATGAGTTTGAGAAATAACAGGAAAATAGAGGTCACAGCTATGTAAGATATGAAGATAACTTTAGTACTAATATTGGGAAGTAAACTCTTCGCGAAAAGATTAGGTAAGATTATCTAAGATTTTTGTGTGGTGGATTCAGGGCTTCCAATCAATAGAATGAAAAGCGGAATACGCAGACCTTCAATCTTTCTGGTGGTGTGAGGGGTGCTACTCCGTCATTCGATGGCGGAGCCATCCACTTGATTGGGGCATTGTGTTATTGTTATTCAGTTCTACTTTCTGTTTTGATATATCCTACAACGAATGGTTCCTTGTCTTCAATTTGAAAATCTAAAGTTGACCAGTGGTCAATAATTACTGATGTTTTTATTAAGGTTAAAGCATCCTCATCACTTAATTCAATTCCATCTTCTGTTTCTTCCATTTATCAGGATGTTCTTCTAATCTTCTTTTCGCCTCTTCTTCGGTAACCTCCTTAACGTCAACGATGAGCTCATTTTCATACCAATTAGGATTGGTCTTCTACCTCATTTTGAACGTTACTAAACTTACAAACTAGAAATCTATTTTTGAGGAACTCGCTGAAGGATGTGTATATCGGTACACCTTGATTAAATTATATTCTTAAAATCGTAAAAACCCAGATTGTAGAATTGATCCCTATTTTCAATATCTTCGGTTTCTCCGATATAGTATTGATCAACTTTCTGCGAATAAATAATATAAACAAAATGCATCATGGAAGATAACAAAAAAGCCACACTAAAACTAGTGTGGCTTTTTGCTCCCCCTCTTGGGCTCGAACCAAGGACCCTCTGATTAACAGTCAGATGCTCTAACCAACTGAGCTAAGGAGGAATTTGCAATCAATTTTGCGGATGCAAATATAACGGAATTTTTAATTATCACTAAATAATATTCAAAAAAATAAAGCAGTATTTTAAATAAAATTGAATTTGGAAAAAATAATTGTGCTATGAGTCTGAAAATCCATGGTTTATATATTTATATCAAAAATGTAAATATTGCAAGTCAACCAGATGTTGATGCTATAGTAAATGCCGCAAATGCTAAACTCCCTCCGGGGGCATCAATGCGATTTACAAAATCGGGAAATAAACTTTAGAAAAACGACAAACCTGAAGATAGAATATTCTATCAGTATATTATAAAACTCACTGAAAACATAAAATCAAGTAGGTGTTATACCTGAAATTTCAACAGGAATTTTCTGTTATTCCAAAATTAATGCCGTTGAATTGGTTTTTAATACAATTTTGACGGAAGCAGAAGGGTTAAAACACTTGCAAAGGCTTAAATTTGTATTGTTCAGTACTGAAGATTTAGAATTTTATAAAGATCGATTGGCTGAAATTTAATTAACGATGTGGATAAACTGCATAGTTCATTAAAAAAATAAATCTTGATTATCGATTTACAAAACCAACCTCTTATGTTTGATTTTACGGCAACCTATACCGATCAATACCAACTTGCGATGTCGCAGGTTTATTTTAAAAATGGAAAACGAAACACCAAAGCCGTTTTTGATTATTATTTCAGAAAAATTCCGTACGGAAGTGGTTTTGCCATTTTTGCAGGGTTAGAAGATTTACTGGAAATTATTACAAATCTTCGGTTTAGTAAGGAAGATATTCAATTTTTAAAGCAATACGATTTTGAGGATGATTTTTTAGAATATCTCAAGAATTTTAAATTTTCAGGAAATATTTACTCGGTACAGGAAGGGGATGTAGTTTTTCCAACCCGACCTGTTTTACAGGTGGAAGCCAATTTAATCGAAGCTCAGATTATCGAAACGATTTTATTGAATTTATTAAACTTTCAAACCCTTATAGCAACCAAAGCCAGTAGAATGCGATTGGTGTCTCGAGAGCGGACTTTGCTTGATTTTGGATTGCGACGTGCACAGGGTCCTGGCGGTTATTACGCTACGCGAGCGGCCATGATTGGCGGTTTTAACGGGACCAGTAATGTCATTGCCGGTCGGGATTTGGATATTCCGGTTTCTGGAACGATGGCGCATTCGTTTGTGCAGAGTTATGATGATGAGCTTACTGCTTTTAGGGAATTCGCCAGAGGACGGCCTAAAGCTTGTGTGCTTTTGGTGGATACCTATGATACTTTAAAAAGTGGTGTTCCCAATGCGATTACAGTGGCAAAGGAAATGGAAGAACAAGGCCAAAAATTAATGGCTATTCGTTTAGATAGCGGAGATTTGGCATATTTGGGTAAAAGAGCGCGACAACTTTTAGATGCTGCAGGTCTCGAATATGTGAAAATTGCGGCTTCAAATCAATTAGATGAATTTGTGATTAAAAGTTTACAGGAACAGGATGCGCCAATCGATATTTACGGAGTGGGAACAAATCTTGTGATTGGCAAACCTGATGCAGCTTTAGATGGTGTGTACAAGCTCACATTTTCAGACGGAAAGCCAAGAATCAAAATTTCAGAAAGTTTGATTAAAACCACTTTGCCGCATCGAAAGCAGGTATACCGAATGAAAGATAAAAACGGAGAGTGTGCAGGAATCGATGTAATTGTGATGGAAAACGAAAATGATACTGAACTGTCTAAAGTTTTTCACCCGTCAGAACCTTACAAGTTTTTAGATGTTTCCGCTTACCAAAAAGAAGCATTATTGCAACCAGTAATGGAAAATGGCATAATGAAAATCAAAAAAAGAACACTTTCTGAAATTGCGGCATACAGCAAATCGAGATTGGCAGAATTACCACTTGAGTATAAACGCTTTAACAATCCGCATATTTATAAAGTCAGTATCTCAGAAAAATTAAAGGCAGAAAGGGATCGATTAATTAGCGAACATAAAATGTAAAATGGCATGAAGGCTTTACTTCTTATAGACGTACAAAACGATTTTATGCCTGGCGGCGCCTTAGCCGTTCCCGATGGCGATAAGATTGTACCAATAATTAATAAAATTCAGCATCAATTCGATTTAGTGCTTGCTACCCAGGACTGGCATCCGGCGGGACATGCCAGTTTTGCCAGCACCCATCATAAAAACCTTTATGAGGTAATTGATTTAAACGGAATCGATCAGGTCATGTGGCCGGATCATTGTGTGCAGGGTAGTAGGGGTGCCGATTTTCATCCTAAGCTGAAATTGAATAAAATCGAAGCGATTTTTAGAAAAGGTACCGATCCTGAAATTGATAGTTACAGTGGGTTTTATGATAATGCTCATTTAAAATCTACTGGTTTAAGTGGCTATTTAAAAGAAAAAGGAGTAACCGAGCTATATTTTGCCGGTCTGGCCGGTGATTTTTGTGTAGCTTTTAGTGTTAAGGATGCTTTAGCTGAAGGTTTTGCAGCTTTTTTAATTGAAGATGCCACATGCGCTATAGATGCTACAGGTTTTGAAAAAGCAAAAGCTGGAATTGTTGAAAAAGGAGGGAAGATATTATATGCAGATGAGGTATAGGATATTTTTTATATTCATTGTTTTTTTGAGCTTTTTCAGTTGTAAAAACGATACTTCTACCAAAGTTGAAACTGAAGTAACATCTATGGATCCTTATATGGCTCCATCAGACAGCATTCCCGAGCGCACCTCTGCTGCGGCATTAGATTTAAAAAAGTATCAACTTTTTATAGATACTACAAAGACTTCGGTTTTTTATCAGCAATTAGATTCGGTGATCACTTCCGAAGTAAGAAAACATGAAAATTCTATATTTAAACTGGTTGAGATTAAAAAATATAACGATCAGTTTTTACTTTACGAGCCTTGCGACGGTACTATTCCGCGTTATTACATTTCTAAAGGGGCTATAGATATTTACGGCCAGAACGAAAATATTCATTTTAAATTAAAGGATTTTATGCTGAGTGCAGGAAATCAGGTGTTGTTTAAAGATGAAAGGGACCGTAGCTTAAGTCTTAAGGAAGTAAATGAGAAGGTGATCCGGTTAAAGTACGGTGATTCACGTGCGGTATATGTTACTAAAATCGAAAATATTCCGCAATTTGAAATGATGGTAAATAACTGTTTTGGCCAAAAAATAAAGGAGTTCGATAAATTTCAGGAATGAATTGCCTAAGGATGGTTTTATTCATTCTGTAAGAAGCTTTCTAAAAATTGAGATAGTGAATATATCCAAAGTTTAGCCAAATGGTCCAGTCGTTCGATTTATTTTGCGGCCCTTGTACATTTAAGCCTTCAATGTAATCACTGCCATAATACTGCCATTTAATTTCAGCCACTAAATCACTATTTCTTCCCAGTCGATAGCGCGTGCCTCCCCCAAACACGAAATTATAGGTGAACCCGCTATCTAAATTAAGTCCCCCCTGAAAAGCAGGGAATAAGACTCTAGGATTATCGATGGGTCCAAGATCACTGTACGCATCAGGGATGTAGTAAACTGCATGTATGCCTGCGGTGATATATGGAGAAAAGCGTTCTGAAAAAATCAGAAACTCCCTAATTTGGGTAAAGTGCCATTCCAGTTGCGTACCTATTTCGAATATATTGGTTTCACCGTGCATAGCTCTTAGCATTTCTCCCCTGGGGTTGTTTTGGTAAGAAATAGGGCCGTAATGGTTTAAGTAAGAATGAAAATAATCTATTTCTGTTCTTACCCTAAAAAAGTCTTTAAAATAGCTTGTGCGGTAATTATTCCCGGTGTATACAAAATTCATGTAATGCTGAAATCCTACCCCAAAACCGGTGTTGTAATAAAAGTTTCTAAATTCACCGCGTTGTCCATAATCGGAAGTAATAGCTGCCGGCCCGGCAGTAACTCCTATTTCGTGCAATACCTGCCCAAAAGAATAAGGAGATGAAATGCATAAAAAACCGATTAAAAATATGATACGAATCCGCTTCAATACAGGGGTTTAAAGGATTTATAGGCAAATATATAAAAAGAAGATTAGGTATTTTTAAATTGAGTTTTTCTTTTTTTTAATGAAATTCAATAGAAAGTTAATATTGTATGAAAAACTAAAATTTTATCGATAATTTTTATATATCTCATATATTTGCACCTCGAAAAAACATTTTTTTTAAACAAACTTAAGCGACGCCTTATGGAAAAAAATATACAGGATTTCTTGGATAAAGTGTCTAAAAGAAATCAAAATGAACCCGAATTTTTACAAGCGGTTCATGAAGTTGCTGAAACCATAATACCTTTTATTGAACAAAATAAAAAATATCAAAACGCTAAATTATTAGAGCGTATGGTAGAGCCAGAGCGTGTAATCATGTTCAGAGTATCTTGGTTAGACGATGAAGGTAACATTCAGATTAATCGCGGTTATCGTGTACAAATGAATTCGGCCATCGGACCATACAAAGGAGGTCTGCGTTTTCATCCATCGGTAAATTTAAGTATTCTTAAGTTTTTGGCTTTTGAGCAAACCTTTAAGAATAGTCTTACAACCTTACCTATGGGTGGAGGTAAAGGAGGTTCAGATTTTGATCCAAAAGGAAAGTCGGATAATGAAGTAATGCGTTTTTGCCAAAGTTTTATGCTAGAGCTTAGCAAGCACATAGGGCATAACACTGATGTTCCTGCCGGAGATATTGGAGTGGGAGCACGTGAAGTTGGGTATATGTTTGGCCAGTACAAAAGATTACGAAACGAATTCACCGGAATTTTAACCGGAAAAGGATTGTCTTACGGTGGATCTTTAATTCGTCCAGAAGCAACTGGTTACGGTAACGTATATTTTACCCAGAATATGCTAAAGACCAAAGGAGAAAAACTGCAAGGTAAGACGGTGGTTATTTCTGGTTCTGGTAACGTGGCCCAGTACGCTGCAGAAAAAGCAATAGAGCTTGGCGCTAAAGTGGTAACCATGTCTGATTCTGGTGGATATATTTATGATGAAGAAGGAATCGATGCAGACAAACTTCAATTTATCATGGAGCTTAAGAACGAAAAACGAGGCAGGATCAATGAGTATACCCAGAAATATACCGATGCCAAGTTTTACGCAGATAAATCTCCGTGGGAAGTGAAATGCGATGTTGCATTGCCATGTGCTACACAAAACGAATTAGAAGAAGCTGATGCTAAGAAATTAGTAGAGAACGGTTGTATGTGTGTTGGAGAAGGAGCAAACATGCCATGTACACCAGAGGCAGTAGAAGTCTTTCGTGATGCTAAAATTTTATTCTCTCCTGGTAAAGCATCTAACGCGGGTGGGGTGGCCACTTCTGGACTGGAAATGACACAAAATTCATTGCGTTATAATTGGACCTCTGAAGAGGTTGATAATAAACTTCACGAAATCATGAACGATATTCATGAAAAATGTGTGGAATACGGTTGTGATGAAGATGGTTATGTAGATTACGTAAAAGGCGCAAATATTGCCGGCTTTGTTAAAGTGGCCGATGCCATGTTAGCTCAAGGTGTGGTATAAATCCTGATCTACATAAATAAGATAAAGCCGCTTGTAAAAGCGGCTTTTTTTATACCTTCCGTCACCAAAATCATACTTTAAGTTCGATGATAGTTAATTCTAAAGCAATTGTAATTAGTGCGCTGAAATACGGAGAGGCAGATCTAATCGTTAATTTGTATTCTTTAGAAAGTGGTTTGCGTACTTATATGTTACGTGGAATTCTAAAATCGAAGAAAGGAAAGTTTAAGGTAAGTCAGTTTCAATTATTAACGCAGCTTGAGATTGTCGCCAGTCATAAAAACAAGGGCACACTGGAATACCTAAAAGATACCAAGGTGATCAATACCTATACCTCCTTGTATACCAATATGATCAAAACCAGCCTGGTGATGTTTATTGCAGAAGTTTTAAAAAGCGCGATTAGGGAAGAAGAAGCCAATCCCGCGCTGTATCACTTTTTAGAAACCGCTTTTAGCTGGTTGGATTTACATGATAAAACTGCTAATTTTCATATCATGTTTTTGCTGAAATTATCTGGTTTTTTAGGATTTCAGCCCGATGACCTAAATACCGAGCAGCCATTCTTTAATTTATTGGAAGGAACTTTTGAGCCTGTTAAAACGAACGATTATTGCGTAGAAGGAGAAAATCTTGATATTTTGCGGGCATTTTTAAATGTGAATTTCAATGATATGCAGCGGGTAAAATTGAGTGGTGAACAACGTGCTGACTTTTTAAGAATGTTGTTGCTGTACTACGAATTACATATCGAAGGTTTTAGAAAACCAAAATCCCTAACCGTTCTTAACGAAATTTTTAATTAATGCGAATTTTTGTATTTCTCTCTTATGTTCTTTTCAACATAAATTTGTTTTCACAAGATATTATTGTGCTGGATAGTGCTACTGAAGAACCTTTAAGCAATGTCATGATTTTTAATGCTGAAAAGACTAAAACTAGCCTGAGCAATTTTGAAGGTCGTGCGGATATATCTAAATTCGATAGTACCGAAGTACTTTTTTTTCAACATATCTCGCACGAGGTATTCAAAATTAAGAAGTCAGCTATTAAAAACCAGATTGTTTATCTTCAGGAAGATCAGAATAAGCTGGATCAGGTGGTGCTTTCTGTAGCAAAATTTCAGCTTCAGAAAGATGAAATTCCGCAGAAAATAGTAAGTATTGATAAAGAAGACGTACTGCTGAATAGTCCGCAAACCTCCGCTGATCTGTTAGAAAGTACCGGTCAGGTATTTGTGCAAAAAAGTCAGTTAGGTGGGGGAAGTCCTATGATCCGCGGTTTTGCAACCAATCGTGTGCTAATTTCTGTTGACGGCGTAAGGATGAACACCGCAATTTTTAGAAGTGGCAACCTGCAAAATGTGATTAATATAGACCCTTTGGCGATTGAAAGAGCAGAAGTGATTTTAGGTCCTGGTTCCATGGTTTATGGGAGTGATGCTATTGGCGGGGTGATGAATTTTTATACACTGCAGCCAGATTTTAGTTTTACCGGTGACTCTTCTGTTTCAGGCTCTATATATACTCGTTTTGCCACGGCAAATAACGAAAATACCGTACATGCAGATGTGAATGTAGGACGTGAAAACTGGGCTTTTAGAACCGGGATCACTTATTCAGATTTTGGAGATCTTAAGATGGGAGAACATGGTCCAGACGACTATCTGCGACCTGATTATGCTGAAAGGCAGAACGGCATCGATGTGATGGTGGAGAATCCAGATCCGCTGGTTCAAAAGCCAACAGGATATGACCAGATCAACCTCTTGCAAAAGGTGAAATATATGCCATCCAAAGACTGGGATTTTAATCTAGGAATTGTTTATTCCCAGACTTCCGATTTTCCGAGGTTTGACAGACTATACCGCAAGCAAGATGGTGTTTTACGTGCTGCAGAATGGTATTATGGTCCGCAAACCTGGTTTCTTGGAAATTTGAAAATCAATCACCGTAGCCGTTCAGAATTTTATGATAAAGTTCAGTTTACAGGTGCTTATCAGTATTTTGGTGAGAGTAGAAATGATCGGGATTTTGGAGAGCCTTTACTTTTCTCTACGGAAGAAAATGTAGATGCTTATTCAGCAAATCTGGATTTCGAAAAGTCTTTGTCTGAGAGCAAGTTGTTCTACGGTTTCGAATATGTACTTAATTCGGTTGCTTCCGAAGGAGCCTTCAGAAATATTCAGAATGGAGAAACCGGAGATACGGCAAGCAGGTATCCAGATGACTCAAAATGGCAATCCATGGCGATGTATTCCAGTTACCAGTGGAAAATAAGTGAGGACCTTTCGTTACAGTCGGGACTACGCTACAACCATATCCTGGTGAACGCAAGATTTGAGGATCGTTTCTATGATTTTCCTTTTGAGGAAGCAAATATCAGTACTGGGGCACTTACCGGAAGTCTTGGACTTAACTGGCGTCAAAATCACTTTGTAGGCTGGCGACTGGGACTTTCTACCGCTTTTCGTGCTCCTAATATTGATGATATTGGTAAAATATTTGATTCTGAACCTGGGTCTGTTGTCGTCCCAAATCCAAACCTGAAGTCGGAATATGCCTATAATACAGAGGCTGGAGCCGACTTCAATTTCAGCGATAATCTTCGTCTTGGGCTAACCGCTTATTATACGTACCTCGATGATGCGATGGTTCGAAGAGATTATGATCTGGATGGTGTAACCGAGATCGATTACCAGGGCGAACCTAGTCGTGTACAGGCCATACAAAATGCTGCCAACGCTTATGTTTATGGACTGGAAGCTGGACTGGAAATAGATTTTTCGGTTGCCTTGCGTATGAACTCTCAGTTTAGCTATACCTATGGAGAAGAAAATGATGGTGGGGAATATGTGCCCTTGAGACATGCAGCACCAATGTTTGGCAGTACGCATCTGGTCTGGAACAAGCGAAAACTAAAACTTGACCTATTTGCAGAGTACAATGGTGAATTTGACTTTGAAGATCTGGCTCCGGGAGAGCAGGATAAAGCCTATTTATATGCAACAGATGCCAATGGAAATCCATATTCACCGGCATGGTATACGCTCAACCTAACGGGACAATACAGGCTCAATCCAAATTGGCTGGCTACTGTTTCACTGGAAAATATTACAGATCAGCGTTATCGTACCTATTCTTCCGGAATTGCTGCGGCAGGTAGAAATTTGATCATTGCCCTGAAATACAATTTTTAGCAACTTCATTACTTTCCCAATTCAGAATTATCTGATGCTGAAAAGCGGTCGTTTTTTAGCGAGGAATCATATCATCTTTTGTTAAAAATCCTTATTTTCGCACATCATTTGAAAATAGGAGAAAATGAGTGCAAAATTCCCTGAATATAAAGGTCTTGACCTGCCTAAAGTGGCCGAAGAAATTCTTAATTACTGGGAAGAGAATGATATTTTCGAAAAGAGTATAAGTTCTCGCGAAGGCAAGGAATCTTACATCTTTTTCGAAGGACCTCCATCTGCAAACGGCTTACCTGGTATTCACCATGTGATGGCCCGTTCTATCAAAGATATTTTTTGTCGTTACAAAACTCAAAAAGGGTTTCAGGTTAAACGTAAAGCAGGTTGGGATACTCATGGTCTTCCTATCGAACTTGGCGTGGAAAAAGAGCTTGGGATCACCAAAGAGGATATTGGAACAAAAATTAGTGTTAAGAAATATAACGAGGCTTGTAAAAATGCCGTCATGCGTTATACCGATGTCTGGAACGATCTTACCAAAAAAATGGGTTATTGGGTCGATATGACAGATCCATATATCACATACAAGTCCAAATACATGGAAACTGTATGGTGGTTGCTTTCAGAAATATATAAGAAAGATCTTATTTACAAGGGCTATACCATTCAGCCGTATTCTCCAAAAGCTGGAACAGGTTTAAGTTCTCATGAGCTTAATCAGCCGGGAACTTACCAGGATGTTACTGATACTACGGTAACGGCGATGTTTAAGATCACAGACTCCTCTGCTGCACCGGTTGGCGCTGGCCTGGAAGGAGCTTTCCTGATCGCATGGACTACCACACCCTGGACTTTACCATCGAACACTGCACTTACTGTTGGACCTAAGATCCAGTATGTAAGCGTAAAAACATATAATCAATATACGTTTGAGCCAATCACTATCATCGTGGCGAAAGATCTGGCTGAAAAACAATTTGATAAAAAATTCACTAAGGTTTCTTCGGAAGAAGAGCTTAAAGCTTATGCTGAGGGCGACAAAAAGATCCCGTATTTAATAGGCGAAGGTTTTACAGGAAAAGACCTTGTTGAAATTAAATACGAGCAGCTTTTGGATTATGCGCAACCTTACGACAATCCAGAGAATGCTTTCCGTGTGATCGCGGGAGATTTCGTGACCACTGAAGATGGTACGGGAATCGTACACACTTCTCCAACTTTTGGGGCAGATGATGCCTTGGTAGCGAAACAGGCTTCTCCAGAAGTACCGCCACTTCTTGTGAAGGATGAGAACGGTAATTTGGTGCCATTGGTGGATCTTCAGGGGAAATTCAGACCTGAGTTAGGTGAATTTGCCGGGAAGTATGTAAAAAATGAATATTATGATGAAGGGCAGGCACCTGAGAAGTCTGTAGATGTTGAGCTGGCCATTAAATTAAAAGAAGAGAACAGGGCTTTTAAAGTTGAAAAATATGTTCACAGCTACCCAAATTGCTGGAGAACAGATAAGCCAATTTTATATTACCCACTGGACTCATGGTTTATCAAAGTAACCGAGTTCAAGGACAGAATGCATGAGCTTAACCAGAACATCAACTGGAAGCCAAAGTCTACTGGTGAAGGAAGATTTGGAAACTGGCTGGCCAATGCAAATGACTGGAACCTTAGCCGTAGCCGGTATTGGGGAATTCCTTTACCTATCTGGCGAACCGATGATGGCAAGGATGTGAAGGTGATTGGATCTGTAGCGCAATTAAAGGAGGAGATGGCGAAAGCTGTTGAGGCCGGAGTGCTGGAAAAAGATATATTTTCAGATTTTGTAGCTGGTGACATGAGTGAAGAGAACTACGAAAAAGTAGATCTTCATAAGAATGTGGTAGACACGATTACCCTGGTTTCAGATTCAGGAAAACCTATGAAACGTGAAGCAGACCTTATCGATGTTTGGTTTGATTCCGGTTCCATGCCTTACTCACAGTGGCATTATCCATTCGAGAATAAGGAGAAAGTCGAAGATGAATGGCGTAAGGCAGATTTTATTGCTGAAGGTGTAGACCAGACCCGTGGATGGTTCTATACGCTGCATGCGATCGCAACCATGATCTTTGATGATGTTGCCTATAAGAACGTTGTTTCTAACGGACTTGTACTAGACAAGAATGGGCAGAAAATGTCCAAACGTCTTGGAAATGCAGCAGACCCATTTGAGACTCTGGCTGTTTACGGACCAGATGCTACGAGATGGTATATGATCTCTAATGCAAATCCATGGGATAATTTAAAATTTGATATTGAAGGTATTGGAGAGGTTCAGCGTAAATTCTTCGGAACCTTATACAACACCTATTCGTTCTTTACACTGTACGCAAACATAGACGGTTTTACGTATGCTGAAGCAGACGTAGATCTTGACAAAAGACCTGAAATAGATCGCTGGATTTTATCAGAACTGCACACACTTATTCAGAAGGTAGATAAGTTCTATGCTGAATATGAGCCAACAAAAGCAACTCGTGCTATTTCAGAATTTGTTCAGGAGAACCTTAGTAACTGGTTCGTGCGTTTAAGCAGAAGACGTTTCTGGAAAGGTGATTACGAGCAGGATAAAATTTCAGCTTACCAGACATTATATACCTGTATGGAGACTGTGGCAAAGCTGGGAGCACCGGTAGCGCCATTCTTTATGGACAGACTCTTCAGAGATCTGAATAATGCTACTGGGAAGGATACTTCAGAATCTATACATATTGCTGAGTTCCCGGTTTATCAACCAGAATTTGTTGATAAATCCCTGGAGCACAAAATGGAAAAAGCACAGACGATCTCTTCTCTGGTGCTTTCACTACGGAAGAAGGAAATGATCAAAGTGCGTCAACCTCTTCAAAGAGTAATGATTCCGGTACTTGATGATGCACAAAAGCATGAAATTGAGGCGGTTGCAGACCTCATAAAGTCTGAAGTAAATGTGAAGGAGATCGAGCTTATAGATGATGCTTCAGGACTTCTGGTAAAGCAGGTAAAACCTAACTTCCGAGTTCTTGGCCCAAGATTTGGTAAGGATATAAAGCTGATTGTCAATGCAGTGAATAATTTTTCCGCAGAAGACATCGCAAAGATCGAGAGAGAAGGAGAGATCGAATTAAACATTAACGAAAAAATGGTTAATTTGTCACTCGCTGAGGTAGAAATAAGCTCTCAGGATATAGAAGGATGGTTAGTAGCCAGCAGTG
Source organism: uncultured Christiangramia sp. (assembly GCF_913046405.1). Lineage (GTDB taxonomy): Bacteria > Bacteroidota > Bacteroidia > Flavobacteriales > Flavobacteriaceae > Christiangramia > Christiangramia marina. Next base: position 18,805 of record NZ_CAJWRQ010000007.1, on the reverse strand, counting down.
GTAATCTAACTGTGGCTCTGGATGTTAGTATCAGTGAGGAATTGAAAAGGGAAGGTGTTGCCAGGGAACTGGTAAACAGGATCCAGAACCTCCGAAAAGATTCAGGCTTTGAAGTAACTGATATAATAGATGTTACCCTACAAAAGGACGGCATGATCGAGGATGCCGTGAACGATAATATAACCTATATTAAAACCGAAACATTAACTGCAAACCTCGATTTTGCAGAGGTGGTGGAAGAAGGTGCAGATGTTGAATTTGATGATGTCGCCACTAAAATGTTCATTAAAAAACATTAAGCCATGTCTACAGACGTAAAAGAACGCTACAGCGATGCAGATCTAGCCGAGTTCAAGGCTTTGATCAAATCCAAGATCGAAAAAGCACAGGAGCAGTTGTCCAACTACCAGTCTGCTTATAAGAATGATGGAAATAATGGTACAGATGATACCTCCCCAACATTCAAAGCTTTTGAGGAAGGAAGTGAAACTATGAGCAAGGAGGCTAACTCTCAACTAGCCATCAGGCAGGAGAAGTTCATTCGGGATCTTAAGAACGCCCTGAACAGGATCGAAAACAAGACGTACGGTATTTGCAGAGTTACCGGGAAGCTTATTGCCAAAGAAAGACTGTTATTGGTGCCACATGCAACTTTAAGCATTGAAGCAAAAAATATGCAGCGCTAAGCAATACAAACAAACGTCCGGAACAATTTCCGGACGTTTTATTTTTACTGAAGGAAGATGTTGAAGAAATTTTGTCTGCTGATTCTTTTCTGTACGAACATGTCTTTGCATGTCCAGCGGGACACCCGTGAGATCTTCAATGCTGCCGGGATTGAATCCATCGATATACTTACCAACGAGGTTTTCAAAATTACTATTACCGCTACCAATACAGACAGGATCAGGCTCATTACTCACTCTGAAGGTGAATACTTTAATCAGATTCGTGTTCAAACAAAAGTCGATGATGGCAATTTGAGCATAGAAACAAGCTATCCCCAGGAACTTACCGGAGGCTTTGATAAATTGAGTGCACATAAGGTCTTTTCTTTAGAGCTGGAACTGGAGATTCCAAAGGATCTTGAAATTTCTGTAGACTCCAATATTGCTTCCTTAATTGCATTTGGTTCCTTCAGCCAGCTAACAGCGAATCTAAAAGATGGCTATTGCAACCTGAGAGAATTTGCTGGAAATGCTACAATTAATACTTACGAAGGTAATATTCGGGTTGAAACAGCCTCTGGTCTTGTAGAGGCGGTAAGCAGGAATGGCAAGGTGGAGATCCCGGAACATTTCAGTGGTAGAAATCCTATAAAACTTAAGTCCATAGACGGCAATATATTGGTGCTAAAAACTAAATAATATTAGTATTTTTGGTGCGTTTCAATTAAAAATCAACCATGTCGCTTAAAAAAGCTGGAATCATCATTTTCCTGATCTTATTAATAGATCAGATCTCCAAAATTTATATCAAAACACATTTTGCACTGGGTGAAGAGATTGAGGTTTTCGACTGGTTTAGTATTCTTTTCGTAGAGAACGAAGGAATGGCCTGGGGAACCAAGATTCCCGGAGAATATGGCAAGCTTGCCCTAACGCTTTTCAGACTGGCTGCTATAGTTGGAATTGGATACTGGTTATGGGATGCAGTTAGAAAGAATGGATCTAGAGTATTGATCGTTTCTATCGCGCTTATCTTTGCCGGCGCCTTTGGAAATATCATTGATTCTGTTTTCTACGGAATCATCTTTGACGATAGCTACGGTCATGTAGCAAGTTTTTTACCTGAAGCCGGTGGCTATAGTTCGATATTCTACGGGAAGGTGGTAGACATGCTTTATTTCCCTCTGTGGAAAGGTTATTTGCCAGGTTGGATCCCATTCTGGGGTGGAGAGTACTTCACATTCTTTGAACCCGTATTCAATATAGCAGATTCTGCAATTAGCGTTGGTGTAGCTTTACTTTTGATATTTAATAAAAAAGCATTTCCGAAGGAAGAAGAATAATATCAGGCAGCAGTTTTATCGAAGATCTTTTCGAACTTTTTAAGTTCAATAGGTTTAATTAGATAATCTGTAACCATATTAAATGATTTCACTCTCTCCAGATCCCGAGGGTCTATTGAAGAGCTAACCACGTAAAGAGTGATCTTTTTATTCAGGTTGTTTTTGATCTTCAGGAATTCATTTAAAAATTCCCAGCCATCCATTACAGGCATGTTAAGATCCAGGAATATAATATCTGGAAGCAAATTCTCATGGGTCACAGAAGACATGGAATTTTTAAAATAATCCAGTGCTTCCTTACCATTTTTGTAGATAAGAAGATTCTCTGATAATTTTTTGATCTCTATGATCTTTTTAACCAAGTTCACGTATATCTTATCATCATCGATGATACACGCTAGTTCTACTTTCTGCCCCATTGTATAGATCTAGAATTTTATTTTAAACGTAGTCCCTATGTCTAGAGTACTACTAACAGATATGGCTCCCCCTAGAGCTTCCACCTGGTTTTTGGTAATGAATAAACCAATACCTTTTGCTTCCTGACTGGTATGATGAAAGGTTCGGTACATTCCAAACATTTTATCACCATATTCGTCAAGATCGATCCCCATTCCATTGTCACTTATCTCGAGAAATTCTTTTTCGTTCTCAATATATGTCTGGATAAAGATGACCGGTTTACGACCAGGTTGTTTATATCTAATCGCATTCGTGATTAAATTTAATAAAATACTTTCAAGATACTCAGGTATATAGCTAATTTCTTTCAAATCCTGAAACTCAGCGACGATTTTTGCATTTTCCCGATTAATGAGTGATGATATCGATGCCAGAACGATCTCCAGAGCCTCTTCAAATTTGATTTTAACCCTCTCTTTCTTTAGCGAACTTTGAACACTAACAATATTATTAAGTCTTGAAATCGCAGAATCCAGGTTGCCAGCAACATCATCAACATTGGCCAGTAGATCCAGTTTATCTCTATCGGTTTTAGCCTCTCGTAGCAATTCCACGATAAGACTCAAATTGCTACTATGAGATCTTAAATGATGGGAAACGATGTGGGCAAAGTTGAAGAGTCGGGAATTTTGCGAAGCAATGATATCCAACGAGTTCTGAAGATTCAGTTCATTGTTTTTGTTTTCATCGATGTTCTGTAAAACTCCTCTTATTCCAATCACCTGCTGATCGTCATCATATACTGGTTTTCCTGTTAATCGCACCCAATATTCTCTATTCTGAAAGGAGATCATTTTCAATTCCAGTTTAAAAGGAATCCCGAAGTTCTCACATTTATCAAAGGCAGATTTCATTCTGTTATGATGTTCTTCAGCATAGAAGCTTTCCCGCTTTTCATATGCAGGTTGAAAATCCCGGGGGCAATCGAGAATTTTCTTAGTTACATCATCCCAGTAAATATTCTTATTGATCGTGTCTACATACCAGCCTCCGGTAGAAGTCATTTCTGCAGTCTCGCGATAGTAGAAGAAGTTTTCTTCGATCGTGTACTGGTCCCGCTTGGTCTGGTGGATATTTACAAAAAGGAGTACCGCTGTTTCCCTGAAGGAATTATCCTTGCTTTTTAGATTCTTGCATTCAAACCAGCGATACTTTCCATTCCCAAGTTTCAGCTTGATCTCAAATTTGAAGGTTTCATGATCAGCGATAAGTTTTTCAAAATGGATTCTGAAATCGTAACGATAATCGGGATGTAGAATATGATTGATAAAAAATTCAAAACGATCTTCTTCGATCTTAGGATCACCCACAAGATTTCCGAAATGGTCTGACCAGCTAATCTCCTTGGAAAAGAGATTGATCTTCCAATAGGCGATATCGAAATCCTGAAGTATGCTGTTTAACTGAAGGTCGCTAAGCATTAGGGTCTTTTGGCAATGTTAAATGTACATTTTTAAGCTAGTTGTAGCAAAAATTATTTTTTCCTGAAATCGTAGATCCTGTTTGGGGTAACGCAATAGTCCAGTGGGATGTCACTGGTGTACACATCACTGATCTCTTCTACGGGTCCATAGAATGAAACTCCAATTTTAATGATGTCTTTTTTGCAGCGACTTAAAAACCGATCGTAAAAACCTTTTCCGTAGCCAACTCTGTGTCCGCTTTTGTCCAGTGCCAGAAGAGGAATAAATACAGCGTCCAGTTGTTGTGCAGCAATCTGGATTCCATCTACCGGTTCTGGAATATTCCATGGATTCTTAACAATCCTGGTTTGATCGGTAAGTAAGTAATTGATCATCTCACCAGTTTCGAAATCAGACTTGGGAACAATGATCTCTTTGTCTTTGCCCTGCAGTACATGTAGCAAATACTCTGTATTTACTTCCTTTTGTTCAGCAATACTCAGGAAAATATGAAAATATCGTACATCCCAGATGCTCAGTTCAAGACATCTATTCGCAATATCAATGCTCATGCTCTCGATATCTTCCTGAGCAAGCTGACTGCGTAAAAGCTTAAATTTCTTCCTGATTTCAGACTTCTTCATCAAAAAGCACTTTTGATTGCATGGATATGTGAAAGATGGCATCACCCTGATAAACGATCGGGGATTCATTAATATTAATCACGTAACCTTCACTATTGCTTTTGATCTTATGGCTAAACTTACCGTAGGGATCTGTAATAGTAGCGATATACTCACCTTTTTCAACATGTTTGCCACACGGGATCTTGACATGTAGAAGACCACTATATTTTGCCCGTAACCAGGAACTATTCTCGATAAGAACAGTATCTCTTTTTACCTCTGGATATTCAAATTTATCATTCAGCATTTCCAGATGACTAAGAATACGCATAGCGCCGTCTACACCCACTTTTGCTACATCTTTATTGGAGTCCAGGGATTTTCCACCTTCGAACAGCAAAACGGGAATTCCTAATTTTGAACAGGTTTCCCGGTAGGATTTTGTGATCGTTTTGGAATGTATGGTAAAAGGAGCGTTGAAGATCTTGGCATATTTAATACTTTGTTCGTCGCCTTTTTTAACCCGTATTTGTGGTGCATTGAACCTGGCAGCACCTCCGGTATGGAAGTCCAGGCAAAAATCAGCTATTGGTAGTATTTTTTTTACGAATTGATAGGCAAATCTACTCGCCAGCGACCCATTTTTTGTTCCGGGGAATACTCGATTAAGATCACGTCCATCAGGAAATTCACGAGCCATATTCAAAAATCCGAAGATGTTGACGATCGGGATGCAAATGACGGTACCCACTTTAGGTTTGTTAATACCTTTTGAAATGATCTGTCTTACGATCTCAACTCCATTGATCTCGTCACCATGAATTCCAGCAGTTAGAAGCACAACTGGACCCGGTTTTTTGGAACGTTCAATAATGACCGGCACCTCCACAGAAGTGGTAGTGTATAGCTTGGCCATATTAAAATTTATGGTCGCTCTTTTACCCGGCAGTACTTTTTCTCCCAGGATCTCAAGAACATTGTTCTTGTCTATTCGCGGCATATGTTAGACGTTTCGTTCAATATATCTAATGATCGTTTTGGCAATATCCTTTCCGGTAGCTGCTTCAATTCCTTCCAGACCAGGAGAGCTGTTCACTTCAAGTATAAGAGGACCACGACTACTTTGCAGCATATCCACACCTGCTACACCAAGAGCCATTGCTTTCGCTGCTTTGATGGCTGCGTTTTCCTCTTCATCTGTTAATTGAATGATGGATGCTGATCCTCCACGGTGAAGATTCGATCTAAACTCACCTTCTTTCCCCTGTCTTTTCATCGCACCTACAACCTGTCCATCTACCACAAAAGCCCGGATATCTGCTCCACCAGCTTCTTTGATGAATTCCTGTACGATTACTCTTGCCTGTAGCCCGTTAAAGGCTTCAATTACAGATTCTGCAGCATTTTGAGTTTCTGCCAGTACGACTCCTAATCCCTGAGTACCTTCCAGTAATTTGATGATTACCGGGGCACCACCAACATGATCCAGAATTTCAGTCACATCTTTCGAATAGTTGGTAAACACAGTTTTAGGTAAACCAAGTCTTGCTCTCGATAATATCTGTAAGCTTCTTAATTTGTCCCTGCTTCTTACCAGTGCCTGAGATTCAGTCGTGGTAAATGTTCCCATCATTTCAAATTGTCTTACTACGGCAGTACCGTAAAAAGTTACCGAAGCTCCAATTCTTGGAATTACCGCATCAGTATCATCCAGAAAATGGTTTTTGTAGTAGATACTTGGTTTCTTCTTTTCTATAACCAGGTCACACTTTGTAGGATCGATCACTTCTACCTCGTGGTTGCGCTTTTTAGCGGCTTCTACCAGTCGGCTTGTAGAATAGAGTCGGGGATTTCTGGATAATATTCTAATCTTCATGTTACTTCAGGTTAAACGAGACATCGACAAGCTCGGTGTCCACTATAAATTTTTTGGTTAAAAACTTTCTTCCAATCAATACCGGATATCGCATTTCCTGTCTGTCTGAAAGCGATAAGGATATTTTAAATACTTTTCCGAAGAGTTTAATATTGGTACGCACCAGATATCGTTTCTGGATGATCCCGTTACTACTTCTTACAAATACAATGTCGTAATCTTTAAAAATAAAAGCTCTGCCATTATATAAAGGATGTTCAGCATCCAGAAAGGTACAATGCAGTTCATCATCAACTTCTTTGATATTCTCGCAATGTATCGAGGAACTGTAAGCTCCTGTATCCATTTTAATGGCGATGTCGTTGAGGTGTAAAGCAGGAAAATCTGCCTTGTCAAATCTTCCGATCACAATCTTCTCCATAATGCAATATACTAAAATGCCCTAAGTCTGGGAGCTGTGCAAAGTAAACGAAAGATTATGCAATATTTTGATACGTAGAGCGATATTCTTAAAATTTACTTCGGAAGCCAAAAAAGGTTTAGTGAGCTTATTTTAATGTTTATTTTTGAGGTAATGGAAAAGCCAGCTCTGGACGTACAATTAAAAACCTTGCCCAATAGCCCGGGTGTTTATCAATATTTCGATAAGAATGGAAAGATCCTATACGTAGGGAAAGCCAAGAATTTGAAGAAAAGGGTGACTTCTTATTTCACCAAGCGACATGACAGCCATCGAATTGGAGTCATGGTCAAGAAGATCCATGAAATAAAACATATCGTGGTTGCTTCAGAAACCGATGCATTGCTTCTGGAAAATAATTTGATCAAGAAACATCAGCCTAGGTTTAATGTGATGCTGAAGGATGACAAAACCTATCCCTGGATCTGTATTAAAAATGAGCGGTTTCCACGAGTTTTTCCTACCAGAAAACTGGTTCGTGATGGCAGCGAATATTATGGGCCTTTTACAAGCTTTAAAACAGTAAACACACTACTCGATCTAATCAAAGGATTATACAAGTTAAGAACCTGTAATTATGATCTTTCCGAAGAAAAGATTCGGAATGAGAAATATAAGGTCTGCCTGGAATATCATCTTGGTAATTGTGAAGGACCCTGTGAAGCTTTGCAGCCTGAAGAAGAATATAATCGAAATATTGAAGCGATTCGCCAGATCGTAAAAGGTAATTTCAAGGATTCCCTTCAGCGTTTTCGAAATCAAATGAAAGAGCATGCTGAGAATATGGAATTTGAAGATGCTCAGCGTATCAAGATCAAGATCGATGTCCTGGAGAACTATCAATCCAAGTCTACCGTGGTAAATCCACGAATTAATAATGTAGATGTTTTTTCCGTAGTAAGTGATGAGGGTTATGGCTATGTGAATTTTCTGCAGTTATCTCACGGTGCGATCATACGCTCCCATACCATCGAGATGAAAAAGAAGCTGGATGAAAGCGACCTGGAATTGCTGGAACTGGCCATTGTGGAGATCAGGCAGCGCTTCAGCTCGAAATCTACAGAGATCTATGTGCCTTTTAAGGTCGATGTTGGTGAAGACCTGAAGATCACGGTTCCAAAACTGGGCGATAAAAAGAAGATCGTAGAGTTGTCCCAGCGAAATGCGAAATATTTCAGGCAGGAAAGATTTAAGCAAATGAAGATCATAGATCCAGACCGTCATGTAAACCGAATTATGGCGCAAATGAAAGAAGATCTTAGACTTAGCGAGGAACCTCGACATATAGAATGTTTCGATAACTCTAATATACAGGGAACCAATCCGGTTGCCGCCTGCGTGGTATTCAAGGATGGAAAACCAAGCAAAAAGGATTATCGAAAATTCAATATCAAAACCGTAGAAGGACCAGACGATTTTGCTTCTATGGAAGAAGTGGTTTTTAGACGTTATAGAAGACTGCTTAATGAAGATGAGCCGCTTCCACAATTAATTATTGTGGATGGTGGAAAAGGGCAGCTTTCCAGCGGTGTGAAGGCACTGGATACCTTAGGTCTACGCGGAAAGATCGCCATCATAGGAATCGCGAAACGACTGGAAGAGATCTACTATCCCGGCGATTCCATACCTTTATATCTGGACAAAAAATCTGAATCTTTAAAGATCATTCAGCAGTTACGAAATGAGGCGCATCGCTTCGGAATTACTTTTCACCGGAATAAAAGAAGTAAAACCGCGTTAAATACCGAACTTGAGTCTATTGCTGGAATTGGCGAAAAAACAGTCATTGAACTCCTGAAGAATTTCAGATCTCTTAAAAGAGTGAAGGAGGCAAGCGAAAAGGAACTTGCAGACGTGATCGGGGCTTCCCGGGCGACCATCGTTTATCAATTTTATCATAAAGAGAATGCGTAAATATCTTTTCATCCTTAGTCTACTCATTTCCTTTGGAGCAATTTGCCAGGAAGAGGATAGGCCAAAGGTTGGACTTGTATTAAGCGGAGGTGGTGCCAAAGGTCTTGCCCATATAGGTGTGCTAAAAACCCTTGAAGAGCAAGGCATCAAGATCGATTATATTGGAGGTACCAGTATGGGAGCAATTATTGGCGGACTCTACGCTTCCGGCTATTCTGCCAGCGAACTTGATTCTATTTTTAGAACCACACAGTTTGATATTCTAATTCAGGATAACCTGCCAAGGCGGGCTAAAACTTTCTATGAAAAGGAAGATTCAGAAAAATACGCGATCACGCTACCTTTTGACAATTTTGATATTTCATTTCCTAGCGGACTTTTTAAAGGTCAGAATATTTACAATTTACTTTCCAGACTTACCATTCATGTAAGCGATGTGGAAGATTTTAGTGAATTACCCATCCCGTTTTTCTGTATTGCGGCCAATGTAGAAACCGGGGACGAAGTAATTCTGGATAGTGGATCACTGGCTAAAGCAATTTCAGCAAGTGGCGCGATACCAACACTTCTAAGTCCCATAAAAATTGACGGACAATTGCTCACAGACGGTGGGGTTGCTAATAATTACCCGATCGAAGAATTAAGGCGTCGTGGTGCTGAGGTGATCATTGGTGTGGATGTGCAGGACAGTCTTGTCAAAAGAGATAAATTACGAAGTGTGTTCGAAATTATGAGTCAGATCTCAAATTTTCGCACGATCAATGATATGAAGGAGAAAGCTCCAAAAACCGATATTTACATTAAACCGAATGTAAATTCTTTCTCGGTCATGGCTTTTGACAAAGGACAGGCGATCATAGATTCAGGAGCTGTGGCCGCAAACAATATGCTGGAAAAACTCAAATTGCTAAGTGATCCAGATGATAGCTTATTAATTCGGAAACCGGTTCCAAAGATCGATAGTTTTAATATTAGTGCACTTTCAGTAGAAGGAAATAACACCTATCCCAGAGCTTATGTGCAGGGTAAATTAAAACTTGATTACGAAGAAACTTACAACTTCGAGGATCTGAATATTGGAATTAACAACCTTTCTGCGACCGGTAACTTTGAGAGAATTAATTACCAGCTAATACCCGAAGATGAAAATGGCAATTATGTACTTGCCATGCAGATCGAGGAAAGTGAAAACAAAATGCTATTGCGACTGGGATTGCATTATGATGAACTTTATAAAAGTGGGGCACTGGTGAATCTTACCCGTAAGAGTTTACTATTTACTAATGATGTGGCTTCTCTGGACCTTATCGTGGGGGATAACCTGCGTTACAATTTTAACTATTACCTGGATAAAGGTTTTTACTGGAGCTTCGGAATAAATTCTCGTTACAACACCTTTGATAAAGGCTTGCTCTTAGACGGGATCAGAGATACTGAAGGTCTGAGTGAATTTCAGGATATAAGAGAGCTGGAAGTTACGGTGAGAGATTTCACCAATCAGATCTACGTGGAATCACTATTTCAGCAGGTATTTTCAATAGGTGTAGGAGTGGAACACAAATATTTAAAGTATAGCAGTAATACGTTTAACGATGCGATTAACCAAAGTCAGGAACTGGTTCTGGCAAATGACCATTATGCCGGCGGCTTTGGATACGTGAAATTCGATTCATACGACAATAAATATTTCCCCACCAAAGGAGTTCGTTTTGATGGAGACTTTCATATTTACCTGTATTCTTCAGATTATAATAATGATTTTTCGGAGTTCTCGATCGCTAAGGGAAGTTTAGGTTATGCTATCCAGCCTTTTCCCAAATTCACGACGCGAATAAGTACAGGAACCGGTTTTAAGATAGGGAACGATGAGAGCCAGGTGCTGGATTTCTTTCTGGGTGGTTACGGGAATGATTTTATCAATAATTTCAAACCTTTCCTGGGTTATGATTTCTTAAGCCTTTCCGCAGATAGTTATATAAAGGCGCAACTGGAGTTCGACTATGAGCTTTTCAGAAAGAACCATATTATCGCCAGCGCCAATATTGCCAATGTGGAAGATGATCTGTACACCACCGGAAACTGGTTGAGCATGCCCGATTATAATGGCTACGGAATTGGTTACGGAATTGAAACATTTATGGGACCACTGGAAGCAAAATATTCCTATTCACCTGAAAATAAAGAAAGTTACTGGTTTTTTAGCCTGGGATTCTGGTTCTAAGCGACGAATTTTCTATAATTACTTTATCGTTTTCGTAACCGGTTTTTACACTAGATTTAAGATTGTTTCGGTAAATTTTCTTGATATTTGTGTAAATCGAAATAAATACTGGAAATAATAACAATCTTTCAAGAAATGAATTCATTTTTGATCGATTTTAAAATATAATCACATGCCTTTTTATCATAAACTCGGCAAAATCCCACACAAGCGCCATACGATTTTCAGAAAACCTGATGGAAGCCTTTATTATGAGCAACTTTTTGGAACGATTGGTTTTGACGGAATGTCTTCCAATCTGTATCATGAACATCGCCCGACTCAGGTGAAGGAAATCAAAGGAAGTTACGATGTACGACCGAAGGTTGCGATTGAAAATAACCTGAAATCATACCGTTTAAAAGGTTTCCAGATCACTCCGCATCCAGATTATCTTCAAAGTAGAAAAGCGGTTTTGACCAATGCAGATTGTGATATTATTCTCGCTTCTCCTCAAGGTTCTACGGAAGATTATTTCTATAAGAACTCTGATGCAGACGAATTGATATTCGTGCATAAAGGATCTGGTAAGCTAAGAACTCATCTTGGAAACATTGATTTTAAATATGGGGATTATCTATTGATCCCAAGGGGGACTATCTACAAAATGGATTTTGATGATGAGAACAACAGGCTTTTTATCGTTGAATCCCGTAGACCGATCTATACTCCAAAACGATACAGGAACTGGTTCGGGCAACTGCTGGAACATTCTCCATTTTGTGAAAGAGACTTACGCCAGCCACATGAACTGGAAACCAATGATGAAGAAGGGGACTTTCTTATCAAGATCAAGAAGCAGGGAGAAATTTTCGATATGGTCTACGCGACGCATCCTTTTGATGTGGTTGGGTACGACGGCTACAATTACCCGTACGCGTTCTCCATTCACGATTTTGAGCCAATAACCGGAAGAATTCACCAGCCGCCACCGGTGCATCAAACATTTGAAACTGATGCTTTTGTGGTTTGTAGTTTTTGTCCGCGTAAATACGATTATCACCCGGAAAGCATTCCGGCGCCTTACAGTCATAGTAATATTGATAGTGATGAGGTGCTCTATTATGTTGATGGTGATTTTATGAGCAGAAACGATATTGAAGCAGGTCATATATCCTTGCACCCAGCGGGAATCCCTCACGGGCCGCACCCTGGAGCAGTAGAAAGAAGTATTGGGCAGGTAGAAACTGAAGAGTTGGCCGTAATGGTAGATACCTTCAAGCCGTTAAAACTTACCGAAGAAGCGATGAAAATTGCCGATGAGACTTATTACAGGTCCTGGTTAGATGGAGAGCATTAAGAGATGAAAGAAGATTTATCAGCACAGGATAGAGCGATGTGGTAATATTTTGAAATTTGATTTCAAGTTTATATCATATTTACATCCTTTAAAATAACAACAATGTCAAAAGATAGCACATCATTAAATTTAGAAAAAGTAGTTCCTGAAGCAGAAGACTTTCTGCCAATCCTGGGAACAGACTTTGTAGAACTATACGTAGGAAATGCCAAGCAGGCGGCCTATTATTACCAACACGCATGGGGTTTCCAGCCAATCGCTTATTCAGGTTTGGAAACTGGTCGTAAAGACAGCGTTTCCTATGTAATGCAACAGGGGAAAATTAGAGTTGTTCTTACTTCACCATTGCAGCCGGAAGGAGATATCAATGCGCATATAGATAAGCATGGTGACGGAGTAAAGTTTGTAGCACTTTGGGTGGACGATGCGAGAAAGAGTTACGAGGAAACTACAAAAAGAGGAGCGAAATCTTATGTAGAGCCATATGTAATGGAAGATGAAAACGGTAAGGCTGTGATCTCTGGAATACATACTTATGGAGAAACCATTCACCTTTTTGTAGAGAGAAAAGACTATACCGGACCATTTTTACCAGGTTACAGAGTTTACAATACCAAAACGCAGGTGCCAGATACAGGTTTACAGTTTATCGACCATATGGTTGGAAATGTAGGCTGGAATGAAATGGACAAATGGGTGGAATTCTACGGAAAAGTAATGGGCTTCGCCCAGTTGGTATCATTTGATGATAAGGATATTTCGACCGACTATACCGCGCTTATGAGCAAGGTGATGAGCAATGGGAATGGTAGAATCAAATTTCCAATAAATGAGCCTGCGGAAGGAAAAAAGAAATCACAGATCGAGGAATATATCGATTTTTATAATGGAGCCGGAGTGCAGCATATAGCTTTAGCTACAGATAACATTATTGAAACAGTTACAGCATTAAGGGATAGAGGCGTGGAGTTTTTATATGTTCCGGAAACTTATTATGATGATCTACTGGATCGTGTTGGTGATATCGATGAGGACCTGGCGCCATTAAAAGAGCTGGGAGTGCTGGTAGATCGCGATGATGAGGGGTATTTGTTACAGATTTTTACAAAACCAGTTCTGGACAGGCCAACTATGTTCTTCGAGATCATCCAGAGAAAAGGTGCTCAATCCTTCGGAAAAGGAAACTTTAAAGCTTTGTTCGAAGCAATTGAAAGAGAACAGGATTTGCGAGGTACATTAAATTAAGATTAAATATCTGCTAAAATTTAAGTGGAAAAATGAAATAAATGACAATCTGGTAAACGTTTAGTTAAAGTTTATTTAAGAGTTGCGGGTAAGGGAGAAATATGAGACTTTTGCACCGCATTTCTGGAGTGGTTACCAGAATTGAATTTTTTTTCATAATTTAAGTTTTAGTTGGTTAATAAGACAAAATTCCCCATCATTAATTTGATGGGGTTTTTTTGTTTCTATACTTTTGGAATAGTAATTGTAATCCATCCATACGCCTGAAAATTCTATTACTTAGACAATTAAACCTATGAGAAATTATATTACAATTACCTTTCTTTTTCTAGTGTTTACCACGGGAAATATGTTTTCACAAGATGCATTTGACGAAGGTGAGTGGTTCAAATTCAGAATACACTATGGAGTTTTCAATGCGAGTTATGCGACGCTGGAGGTAAATGAAACTAAATTTCAGAATAAACCTGTCTATCATATTAAAGGACGCGGTAGATCTACAGGATTATTAGGCTTGTTCTTTAAAGTGGATGATGATTACCAGACTTATATCGATAAGCAAACTGGCAAACCTTATCGTTTTGTACGTAATATTGACGAAGGCGGTTATACCAAGGACCTGGTGATCGACTTTGATCATAATGATAAGAAAGCCCATGTTCTCAATCGAAAGAATAATCAGAAAAAATCATATTCTGTGCCTCATAATGTGCACGATATGTTATCATCATTTTACTATATTCGCAACCAAATTAAAAACGACGAGTTAGAGCCAGGTGATGAGATGCGTCTGAACATGTTCATCGATGACGAAAACCTCGATTTTAAGCTTGTTTTCCTGGGGCGTGATACGATTAAAACTAAGTTTGGTAAAGTTGCAACCCTGAAATTCAGACCTTATGTACTGGCCGGAAGAGTATTTAAGGAGAAAGAAAGTCTTACTTTCTGGATTAGTGATGATAAAAACAAAATTCCGGTGAAAATTGAAGCAAACCTGGCCGTAGGGTCTTTGGATGCCGATCTTGAAGCTTACAAAGGTCTAAAGCATCAATTTAGTATACTAATGGATTAGATATGGAGATAAAACCCGAAATCGCGGAACGAATTGGAAAGCTTGAAGAAAAGTTCAAAAATTCGGGACAGGATATGGGGTCTTATCTGGATGGTCTGCTTTATGACCGCTATCTTTCTTACTGGGATTATATTAGTGTAGATACGCTATTAAGTTTACAAAAGACCAATACGCACTTTCCAGATGAGATGATCTTTATCACTTATCACCAGATCACTGAATTATACTTTAAGCTCATCATACACGAGCAAAAACAGATCATAGAAACCAAAACCCTAACATCTGCCTATTTCGTTGAAAAGCTAAATAGGATGAATAGGTATTTCAGAATACTTATCGACTCCTTCGATGTAATGATCAAGGGAATGGAAAGGGAACAGTTTCTGAAATTCAGAATGGCTTTACTACCTGCCAGTGGATTCCAATCGGCTCAGTTCAGGATGATCGAACTATATTCAACTCCTTTGGAAAATCTTGTCGATTTTAATTTGAGAGATGAATTTACAGTAGAAAACTCTTCCGAAGAACTTTTTGAGAATATCTACTGGAAAAAAGGAGGTATAGATCTGGAAACCGGCGAGAAAACTCTTACGCTTAAGCAATTTGAAAAAAGATATACTCCTCGATTTCTAAGAATTGCAAAAGATGTATACGGAAACACCATATATCAGCGTTACCAGGCCATGCATGAAGAAGATCGTCAAAATGAAGATCTACAACAGGCTCTTCGGAACTTTGATGTTAATGTAAATATTAACTGGTTGCTCATGCATATGGGTGCTGC
The DNA here is from genome assembly GCF_913046405.1 of uncultured Christiangramia sp. Classification (GTDB taxonomy): domain Bacteria; phylum Bacteroidota; class Bacteroidia; order Flavobacteriales; family Flavobacteriaceae; genus Christiangramia; species Christiangramia marina. The sequence goes on along the minus strand of NZ_CAJWRQ010000007.1, from coordinate 3,392 downwards.
TTACCGATATTTGAGCAAGAAAGATGAAACCATAAAAGCGACCGGCGGAACAAACTGGAAGAAATTTCTACCGCCAAGTTTTCAAAGAGTTTCTTTCTTTCCAGAATTATGGAGTCAGGAAGAACTGAACAACTGGGGGAAGCAATGGGTGAACCACACATTTAATACTGAAAAACAAAAAGCATAAAAACTTGAAGAAATTAGGCTTATTAGTAATGCTAATGCTGGCAATGACTGCCTGCAATGACGATGAGAAAGAACAGGCCGTAAATGAGGTCGAGACCAAAAAAATTCCTAAGATCGAGAAACAGTATGGTTTTATCCTGAATGATTTTGAGGTCATTAGGGATACCATAAGGTCTGGTGATAGTTTTGGTTACATCATGGATCAAAATGGCGTGAATCATGGAAAGGTCTTTGAAGTTTCAGAAAAAGTAAAGGATACCTTTAACCCTGCGAGAATTACTGCCGGTAAGAAATACATGATCCTAAGAGCAAAAGATTCGGCTAAAACACCGCAATATTTCATTTATGAAAATGATAAGATCAACTATACGGTAGTCTCTATTGGGGATAGTATCTATGCTGAAAAGAAAAAAAGACCGGTAACTATAAAGCAAAGAGAAGTAAGCGGAGTGATCACTTCTTCCCTTTCAGAAGCAATGCAGGCTCAGGGCTTGAGTAATCTTCTGGTTTACGAACTTTCAAATATTTATCAGTGGAGTATTGATTTCTTTAAACTTCAAAAGGGAGACCAGTTCAAAATGGTTTACCAGGAGAAATATATTGACGATACTATTTTCGCCGGGATTGAAAAGGTAGATGCCGCGGTTTTTAAACATTCAGACAGGCCATATTATGCCTTTAGTTATATGACCGATAGCGTTTCTGGTCAGCCTAGTTTTTATGACGAGGAAGCTAAAGCATTACAAAGTTTTTTCCTGAAAGCTCCGCTAAATTATTCCAGGATCTCTTCAAGGTTTACAAAAAGACGTTTTCATCCGGTTCAGAAAAGATGGAAAGCCCACCTGGGAACAGATTATGCTGCACCACATAGCACACCGATCGTAAGTACTGCTAATGGAACGGTGATCGCTTCAGGCTATACCTCCGGAAACGGGAATTATGTTAAAGTGAGACATAATGGAAAATATACTACTCAATATCTTCACATGAGTAAGCGTGCAGTTAGAAACGGGCAAAGTGTTAAGCAAGGCGATGTGATAGGTTACGTGGGAAGTACAGGACTTGCCACAGGGCCACATGTATGTTATCGATTCTGGGTGAATGGCAAACAGGTGGATCCATTCCGCCAGAACCTGCCTTCAGCCGAGCATATCACAGACAATCTAAAAGACGATTATTTAAATCATATTGAATCGATTCGGGCAGAACTGGATCAAATTCCCTATAAAAGTATCTAGATGAAAAATATAAATCCAACCACTACCAAAGCCTGGAAGGAATTAGAAGATCATTATAAAGAGATCCAGGTTGAACATATGAAGAATATGTTCAATAACGATGAAGAAAGAGCTGACAAATTCACCATTAAATGGGAGGATTTTTATCTGGATTACAGTAAGAACCGAATGAATGAAACTACCGGGAAATTACTGAATAAGCTTGCTGCTGAATGTGGTTTGAAGGAAGCAATGGATGCATATTTTCAGGGTGATGCCATCAACCAGACAGAAGGAAGACCGGTTTTACATACTGCTTTACGAGCTTCAAAAAACGCGAATGTCCAGGTGCATGGCGAAAATGTAATTCCTGAAGTGCAGGAAGTAAAAGAAAAAATCAGAACTTTTACTGATGAGGTGATCGAAGGGAAACGCAAAGGTTTTACCGGGAAGAAATTTACCGATATCGTAAATATAGGAATTGGAGGATCTGATCTTGGACCGGTAATGGTTGCTGATAGCCTGAAATTCTACCAGAATCATCTGAATTTACATTTTATATCTAATGTAGATGGAGATCATGTACATGATACCATTCAGGATCTAAATCCTGAAACCACCCTTTTCGTGATAGTTTCAAAAACTTTCACGACCATGGAAACAATAAGCAATGCTACTACGGTTCGAGAATGGTTTCTAAAAAAGGCTCCTGAAAAGGAAGTTTCCAAACATTTCGTTGCTGTTTCTACCAATCTTAATAAAGTAGAAAGCTTCGGAATTGATCCTGACAATATTTTCCCGATGTGGGATTGGGTTGGAGGTAGATTCTCCTTGTGGAGCGCTGTAGGTCTTTCAGTAGCACTTGGAATTGGATACAACAATTTTGAATCTCTTCTGGAAGGTGCCCGCAAGATGGATGATCACTTCAGAAATACAGATTTCGAAAAGAATATTCCGGTACAGCTGGCACTAATAAGTATATGGTATAATAATTTCTTCGGCGCTGAAAGTGAAGCGGTGATCCCTTATTCTCAATACCTGGATAAATTTCCATCGTACTTGCAACAGGCGATCATGGAAAGTAATGGGAAAAGTGTGGACCGTAATGGTGAGAAAGTAAATTACCAGACCGGAACAATCATCTGGGGAGAACCAGGAACGAATTCACAACATGCTTTTTTCCAGTTGATTCACCAGGGAACCAAGCTTATTCCTGCAGATTTTATTGGCTTCAAAGAAAGTTTGTTTGGAGATCAGGGGCATCACGATAAATTGATGGCGAACTATTTTGCTCAAACTGAAGCTCTTCTTAATGGTAAAACGGAAGAAGTAGTGAAAGAGGAGTTGCGCTCCATGAGGTTTAGCCAGGAAGAAATAGATAGGATCAAATCATTTAAAGTATTTGAAGGTAATAATCCAACGAATACCTTATTGGTTCAAAAACTAACTCCGGAAAGTCTGGGGAAACTTATTGCCATGTATGAACATAAGATATTTGTACAGGGCGTGATCTGGAATATTTTTAGTTATGACCAATGGGGAGTTGAATTAGGAAAACAACTGGCGAATAAAATTCTTTCAGATTTTGAATCTAATAATTCTGAAGGTCACGATTCCTCTACACAGAATCTGTTGAAGTTTTATATGAACTAAATAGTTCGAATTATTACGTATAATATGAAAGCCTGAAGTCTGGAACTTCAGGCTTCTTTTATTTATAAAAGCTAAAATCCCTTCCGAAGAAATTGACTTGAAAATGCAGGAATGATGCAATTCGCTCATTAATAGAGTAGAGATCAAAATTTCTCCATTACAAATTCAATAAATTTTAAAGTTTTTGATTAGCAAAATTGATTTTTACTAAATATCGTGTCCATAATATTGCCCTGTTTAACGTCTTTAACACTCCTAGAGCTTATTTTGAATCATTCCATTTAACATAATATTTTGTTTTCCTCTAATTAGCAGTATATTGCGGCGAAATTTGTT
>NZ_CAJWRQ010000006.1 GCF_913046405.1 uncultured Christiangramia sp. | reverse complement strand
GGAATTTTGATTATTTCAAAGAGAAAGCAGGAGAGATAATCGTTCCATTGTATGACGGCAAACCTGCCAGCGGTCATTCTAATTCTCATGGTCCTGCTCAAAAAATACCTTTCAAAGACTATATAGATATCCTAGAGAATGGTCCTACAGATCTGCGGATGTTCTTCTTTAATTTACTTCAGAACTGCCCGGAACTTATTGAAGACTTTGAGTATCCGGAACTGGGAATCAAGTTTTTTAAGAAACTCCCGGTATTATTCGTTGGAGGAGAAGGTTCTAAGGTCGTTATGCATTACGATATGGATCTTGCAAATAATTTCCATTTCAATTTTGCAGGCAAAAAGCGTATTATCCTGTATCCACCAGATCAAACAGGTTTTTTATACAAGGTGCCCTATTCTATAGTAAGTATGGAAATCATTGATATTGATGATCCAGATCTACATAAATATCCTGCTTTAGCAAAAGCCCGAGGTTTTGAATGCATTTTAGAACACGGAGATGCTTTGTATATTCCCAGTCACTGGTGGCACTGGGTGAAATATGAAACTCCAAGTTTGTCACTCACGCTTAGATCGCTGCCCACTAAACCATCAGATCTGGGAGAGGTTATATCTAATCTTCTATTTATGCGGAATTATGATAATTTGATGCGTAAATTGAAGGGTCAGAAATGGGTAGACTATAAAAACCGCAAGGCAATTGAGCGTACACATCGCTATGCCGGTATTAAATGAAGGATGAATTTATGAGACTTGAGAACATACCGAAGGTTAAGACCATTTCCAAAGCAGATTTTGTGCGAGATTATGTTCGACCGCAAAAGCCAGTGGTGATCGAACGTTTAATCGAGGATTGGCCTGCTTACGAAAAATGGAATCTGCAGTATATAAGTGATGTTGCCGGGGACAAGGAAGTGCCATTGTATGATGATCGCCCAATTAGTTCAGAATTCAAATTCAACGAGCCGCATACTAAAATGAAAATGCGGGATTATGTAGATCTTTTAAAGTCAGAACCTACGAATTACCGAATATTTCTATATCATTTAATGAAGGAAGTTCCCGCGCTTCAAAAAGATTTCAATTTTCCGGATATGGGTCTGCGTTTTTTAAAGCAGTTACCTATGCTTTTTTTTGGCGGAGAGAACAGTAAGGTGTTTATGCATTATGACATAGACTATGCGAATATTCTCCATTTTCATTTCCACGGAAAAAAGCGTTGTATCTTATTTCCACCTTCTGAAAGTAAATATTTATATAAGGTGCCACACGCTTTGATAAGCCGCGAGGATATAGATTTTACAAATCCGGATTATGACAAATTTCCTGCGCTTAAGGAAGCCACAGGCTTCGTTACAGAACTTAAACACGGAGAGACTTTGTATATGCCTGAAGGTTACTGGCATCATATGACCTATCTTACTGCCGGTTTTTCCATGAGTTTACGGGCAACTCCAAGAACGCTTACAAACTTTTCCAAGGCTATATATAACCTTGTTTTTATGAGGCATTTTGATAATTATATGCGAAAATTACGCGGACAAAAATGGATCGATTACAAGAATGAGCAGGCAATAAGGAATACGCATAGCAAAAATAAGATCGACTAAAGTATTTCCTGGATAGAGTCAAAAACAAGGGAAGACTCATAACCTTTACGCATTAGATGATCTGCCAGCTTACCTTTTCTTTTGTATTCATTTGGTTCGTTGATCTTCTCAAGTTTCTTTTCAGCAAGTTCAAAAAGCGTTGTACGATAATCAGATTCTTTGATTTCGGTAAGTCCCATTTTAATGATAGGCGACGAAATTCCCCTTTTCTTCAATTCCTGAGTGATCTTAATACGGCCCCATTTTTTAATTCTGAATTTTCCTCTTACAAAGCTTCTGGCAAAACGTTCTTCGTTTAGAAAGCCTTCTTGCATGAGTTCTATGATGATCTTTTCCTTTGCGGCGTCGATCATATGCATTTCATTCAATTTGTCTTCTACTTCCTTCTGAGAGCGATCTCTGTAAGCGCAGAAATGCATCAACTTCTGTAAAGCTTCTTCTACACTATAAGATTTGAATTTATGCTTCATTTCGGGACAGGTATCTTTTCAATTGAAACGCCCAGTAAATGATAGTAATTAAAAACCAGATTGAAAATAGCGCAACTTCCGCAGGGATTAGATAATACGTATCACCTAAATTGAAGGTAATAATCTCCCCATAGAAGGCAAACCCCAGGATTAGGGTGACACTGCTTACAATAAGAGGAAATTTTCTCATGTTCCAAATATAGAATTTTGAACTCTAATTGCTAAAAATTAAAAGTTCAAACATAAAAAACCTTCCTGAATGGAAGGTTTTTAAATGCTTATCTGATTGTACTATTTAGCTTTTTTGTTCAGTCGGCCTTCTGCTAGTTTGTCGAGCTTCTCGTCGGCCTTATATTCTTCGTCGAGAGTTTTTTGTAGTTTTTTGGCAATACTATCGTAACCCAGTTCTTTGGCGTAGCGAACTACAGTTCCATATCCTGAGATCTCGTAATGTTCTACTCTTTGAGCATCTGCAATTAAACCGGCATCACGCACTTCTTTTTCAGCATCTGCTTTTAGAAATGCTTCAGCTTCAGCAATTAGTCCTTTCATGGCTTTGCAGGTTTCACCGGTTGGTTTAATTTCCAGTTCCTTGCAAACTTCTTCCAAGCGTTGCTGGTGTTCCCTGGTTTCTTCCAGGTGCGCTTCAAATGCTTTCTTCAGCTTAGCATCGGTAGCATTTTCAGCCATCTTAGGAAGAGCTTTTAATAATTGGGTTTCTGCACTGTAGAGATCCTTCAGTTGGTGTTCGAATAAATCTTTTAAATTTTTCATGATTAATTTTAAATGGTTAATAAGATAAAATTAAGCTGAAGAATAAATGGCTGTAGTTAAACCAATGCCAAAGAATTGTTGCTCAAATGCCAATTGGCAATTTCAGAATAGGGCATAAAAAAACGCCTTCCAATTGCTTGAAAGGCGTTCTTGTTATTGGATCACTTTCCCGTCATTATCGTGAAAGTGGTACTCTAAATACGTGTAAGCATCGCGAGGTAAAATTTTCACCCACCTTTTGTGGTCAACAAACCACTTGGAGCGGGGAGATGGAAAGCCTTTAGTTAAAAAGGCTGCAATAAAGGGATGTGCGCTAAGGGTGATCTTTTTATGATCTTTCTTGATAAGCTTTTCAAGATCGACTTTGATCTTATTCACCAAGCTAATTGGTGCTTCGATCTCGCCGTTTCCGTTTGGATTATCCTCACGGGTCTTGATATTCATTTCAGGCCTTACGCGTTGTCTGGTAATTTGTATCAATCCGAATTTACTCGGAGGTAGAATCTTGTGCTTAGCACGGTCATCACTCATTTCGTTACGCAGGTGATCGTAGAGTTTCTTTCTGTTTTCGGCTTTGTTCATGTCTATAAAGTCCACGACTATGATACCACCCATGTCACGCAAGCGTAACTGCCGGGCAATTTCTGTGGCACTTATCATGTTAACCTCTAACGCAGTGTCTTCCTGGTTTTTGGATTTATTGGAACGGTTACCGGAGTTTACGTCAACGACGTGCATAGCTTCAGTATGTTCAATTACCAGATAGGCGCCTTTACTCATAGATACGGTGCGCCCAAAGGAAGTTTTTATTTGTCTCTCGATACCGTGTTTTTCGAAAATGGGTTGATTGGATTGATGCAACTTTACGATTGATTCTTTTTCTGGAGCGATTTCGCTCACATAATCTTTGATTTGCGTATAAAGTGTTTCATCATCCACGCAAATGGAAGTAAACGAATCATTGAATATATCTCTTAACAATGAAGAGGCTCTGTTCAATTCTCCCAGTACTTTCGACGGGTGATGAGGTTTATACAATTTTTTACACATTCCTGTCCAGCGACCAACTAAATTCTGTAGGTCTCTGTCCAGTTCTGCTACTTTCTTGCCTTCAGCTACGGTTCTAACAATTACACCAAAACCTTTAGGTTTGATGCTTTTTACCAGTCTCTTTAAACGTTCCTTTTCTTCTTTGCTTTCAATTTTTTGAGAAACTGAAACCCTGTTTGAAAAAGGTACGAGAACGATATAACGCCCTGGCAGGGATAGCTCTGAGCTAATCCTGGGGCCTTTCGTGGAGATTGGTTCTTTAACTATTTGAACCAGTAGAGATTGATTGGATTTTAGGACATCGGCAATAGAGCCGTTTTTGTCTATATCCTTTTCAATAGAAAAATTCTTTAAAGAATAATCTTTTAGTTTACCTGTGCTTACACGTTTGATGAACTTTACCAGAGAAGAGATCTGAGGTCCCAGATCATGATAGTGTAAAAAACCATCTTTCTCATAGCCAACATTTACAAATGCGGCATTTAACCCAGGAACAGCTTTTCGAATCTTGGCAATATAAATATCTCCAACATTGAATTTGGTGCTGTCCTCCTCTTTGTTAAGTTCAATAAGTTTTCCATCTTTTAATAAGGCAAAATCTACAGCAGAAGGTTCGGACCGGATAATTAATTCTTTGTCCACACTTCCAGATTTTATATCCATACCTGTAATAATTACAGACATAGATGGATTAAACATTATTTTTTCACAGGTTTTGAATCCTGAAGAAACCTTTTTAGCAAAACTCGTTTGCTGAAGGTTTCAATTTCAAAGAACGATTGTAATTAAATGAAAAAAGTAGTTGTCACACTACTTTTTCTTGTGGCGATTAGCTCTTCTTCTCTTCTTACGCTTGTGCGTAGCCACCTTATGTCTTTTTCTTTTTTTACCACTTGGCATAGTGCAATGTCATTTAAATTAATACTTATTTCTTGGAAAGACCGGGTCGTCCGGTATTTCAATTTACTTTACCTCAACATTTGATTTAACTCCTTCTACAAAAATCTTTGCAGGTTTAAATGCAGGAATGTTGTGAGCAGGAATTTTAATGGTTGTGTTCTTAGAAATGTTTCTTCCAGTTTTTTCAGCTCTGGTCTTTACGACAAAACTTCCAAAACCACGAAGATACACGTTATCTCCACTTTCTAGCGATGTTTTAACCTCATCCATAAAAGATTCTATAGTAGCTTGTACGTCTGCCTTTTCCATTCCCAGTTTTTCTGAAATGTTTGCTACAATATCTGCTTTCGTCATTTTCGTGCTATTTAAATTTAATTATTGGGGTTCAATTTTTCAAGGGGGCAAATATAAGAATTAAATCTGCAATATTTCAAACCTAATTCACTAATAATAACGGAATAAACCTCTATTATTGCGGAGATTCATAATTTACTATGGTTTTTTCCAAAAGACTGAAGCAATGGTATTTGCAAAACAAACGCGACTTACCATGGAGATCTACTCAGGATCCCTATAAAATCTGGCTTAGCGAAATAATAATGCAACAAACACGGGTTGAACAGGGTTTGCCCTATTACCTGCGTTTTACTGAAGCATATCCTAATGTCCATGCCCTGGCCGATGCCCCGGAGCAGGAGGTGTTAAAACTATGGCAGGGATTGGGTTATTATTCGAGAGCTAGAAACCTGCATACTACAGCGATTAGGGTCTCTAAAGAACTGGAGGGGAATTTTCCAGATCATTATAAAGAACTTAAGACATTAAAAGGTGTTGGTGATTATACAGCCAGTGCTATCGCATCCTTTTGTTTCAACGAACCGGTTGCTGTCGTAGATGGGAATGTATACCGGGTTTTATCCAGAATTTTTGGAGTGGAAACTCCTATTAATAGTACACCAGGAATCAAAGAATTTAAAGCATTAGCGCAGGAGCTTATAGATTATAAGGATCCGGCTACTTTTAACCAGGCGATCATGGAATTTGGCGCCATTCAATGCAAGCCTCAAAATCCTTTGTGTGAGACCTGTCCTTTTAATGATGTATGTCTGGCTTTGAAGAATAATCAAATCAAGGAGCTGCCTGTAAAGCTTAAGAAAACAAAGATCAGGCATCGATACTTTAATTATTTGGTTCCTCACTTCAGGGGTGAGCAGACCATTCTTGAAGAACGAAAAGGAAAGGGAATCTGGTCCGGACTTTATCAATTTCCGCTTGTAGAGACGAATAAACCGGTTGGTGAAGCAGAGCTTATAGATACAGAGAATTTTCAGGAACTCGTAGGGGATCAAAATTTTGAGCTAGATATATATAATGAGAAGGAGGTTGTCCATAAACTATCTCATCAACATCTGCACACAACCTTCTGGACTGTGAATATTGATGCTGAAAGCCTCGAATCCATCACTTTCAATGACCTGAAGGATTATCCAGTACCGGTACTTATAGAAAATTTTTTAAATGAGTTCCTTCCGGAGGATTATAAATAGATGCTTGTTTATATCTTTGCTCGTTTTTGCCTTTATGGCGAAAAAAAATTAGTATTTTAGAATAAATTTAGTCTTACTAAGCCTTTGTTGGCTTCAAAATTATACTGAAATGACAGGTACATTGAACAAGGTAATGTTGATTGGGCATACAGGAGATGACGTGAAAATGCATTATTTTGAAGGTGGAGGATCGCTGGGGCGTTTTCCAATTGCTACGAACGAAAGCTACACCAACAAGACAACTGGTGAACGAGTAACTAATACTGAGTGGCACAACGTAGTTGTTAGGAATAAAGCTGCAGAGATCTGTGAAAAATACCTGAAAAAAGGAGACAAGGTTTATATCGAAGGTCGTTTAAAGACCCGTAAATGGCAGGATGATTCTGGAAGCGAGCGATATTCTACAGAAATCCATTGTACAGAATTCACTTTTCTCACTCCTAAAAATGAAAGTTCTGCAGAGCCATCTACTGGAAATCAGCAAATGAGTCAGAATAGACCTGCGCAGCAGCAACAACCGGCGACTCAAAGTCCCGGAAGTAGAAACAAACCTTATAACCAGACAGAAGAAGAGGACGATTTACCCTTCTAAGTTTAACTAAAATTTCAGCCTTTGGATTCGGAACCTCCCAGTTTGCTTTTGTTTCTAGCCTCAATGGGAATTACCCAGCTTATCAGCCTGATAACGTTATTCGTGCTATTATTATGTTCTGCGATGATCTCTGGAGCAGAAGTAGCATTCTTTTCACTTACCCCCGCGAATTTCATTACTGAAGATGGGAAGAGGTCAAAGACACAGAATATAGTCATCAGTCTGCTTGAAAAACCTAAAAAATTACTGGCTACGATTCTTGTGGCTAATAATTTTATCAATATTGCCATTGTTCTGCTATTCGATAGTCTTACCGATGATATCTTCGGAAGGATGAATACCACATATTTTGGCATTGATCTGCGATTTATACTTGAAGTAGGTCTGGTAACATTCCTGATTTTGTTATTTGGAGAGATCCTTCCGAAGGTATATGCGAGTAGAAATAAGGTGCAGTTTTCCAATTTTATGGCTTATCCTATTAATGTTCTGGATACGCTATTTTCGCCTTTAAGCACCCCAATGAGAGCCATAACGCTCTATTTTCATGATAAATTTGGGAAACAACGTTCTTTTATAAGCATTGATCATCTTTCCCAGGCGCTGGAACTTACCAGCGAAGAAGATACAACCCGGGAAGAACAGAAAATCCTGCAAGGTATCGTTAGCTTCGGAAATACAGATACTAAGCAGGTGATGCGTCCAAGAATGGACATTTTCGCCCTGAATGAAGAAAGTCCTTACGACGAAATAATTCCTGAGATCATTGAAAACGGTTATTCCAGGATTCCGGTCTTCCGAGAAAATGTAGATAATGTTATTGGGATTCTGTATATTAAAGATCTGTTGCCTTATTTAAATGACAAGAAATTCGTCTGGACGAGTTTGCTTCGTGAACCTTATTTTGTTCCTGAGAATAAAAAACTCGACGATCTCTTGAATGATTTCAAAAACAAGAAGAATCATCTTGCTATTGTTGTGGATGAGTACGGCGGAACCAGCGGACTTATTTCCCTGGAAGATATAATAGAAGAGATTGTTGGTGATATTAGTGATGAATTTGATGACGAAGACCTTATCTATTCTAAACTCGACGAAAATAACTTCGTCTTTGAAGGGAAAACTCCGCTTAAAGATTTCTACAAAATCACCAAAATCGAAGATCCTACGGTTTTCGAAGATCAAAAAGGAGAGGCAGATACTTTGGCTGGATTCTTACTTGAGATCTCCGGAGGTTTTCCAAAGAAAAATGACGACATCATATTCCTGAATTATACGTTCTCAATTGAAGTGATCGACGATAAAAGGATCAAGCAAATCAAGTTGAACATTGCTCCTGTATGAGAAAATTATTCTTTATAATAAGTCTCTTGTTTTTAGTTGGTTCCTGTCAGGACGAGGTACAACCAAAACCAAAAGCCTTCCTTGCGCTGGAGTATCCCGATGCACACTATGAACAGGTTAATATTGGTTGCCCGTACACATTTGAGAAAAACATTGACGCTCGAATTTCGCCTTCAAGAAATAAAATTCCGTGTTGGATCAACATTAATTATGATGCTATGAATGGGGTGATTTTTCTTACATATCAGCCTGTTCGAAATAATCTGGATTCTTTACTTACCGATGCCCAGAAACTACCATTACAACATACTGTAAAAGCAGATGCTATAGAAGGGGATGTGTACATGAACGACCTGCATAAAACCTACGGCATGTTATATGAGGTAGAAGGTAACGCCGCCTCCCAGGCGCAGTTTTACCTGACAGATAGTACAGATCATTTTATTACTGGTTCTGTGTACTTCGATAGTTTGCCGAATTATGATTCCATTGTTCCTGCGGCTAATTACCTCAAACAGGATATTAGACATTTAATGGAAAGTCTTCAGTGGAATTGATGTTTTATTGATACTTCACCGGTATATTTCTTAATTATTTAGCAAAAAAGGTCTTATTGTTAATGTAACCATAAATTCATTAATTATGAGGCAAATTTATTTGGTATCTCTCAGGTTAATTCTCTTTCTGCTTACCTCAACAATTATGTGTGCACAGGAAGTGCTGGAGGGTAAGACCATTAACGAAGCCACTGGTGAGGTGGTACCTTTCGTTAACGTGATCGAGAAAGGAACCACGAACGGGACCACGAGTGATTTTGATGGTAATTATAGTCTTAGCGTAGAATCTCTGCCTACTACTTTAGTTTTTTCCTACCTTGGATTTGAGACTCAGGAAATCAGGGTAACCTCCAATTCCCCTATGACTATTCAATTTGTTGAATCTTCAGCTACCCTCGACGAAGTGGTCGTTACAGGTTTGGCAACTTCAGTAAAACGTGCGAATGCGGCGAATGCTGTGTCATCCCTCTCTGCAAGTGAAATATCAGGTAGAACGCCCCCTCCCACTCTTGATGGTGCACTATATGGTAAATTCGCAGGAGCAACGGTAAGTGCAAATTCCGGAGCGCCAGGTGGTGGTCTGTCGGTAAAACTTCGTGGAGCGACCTCTATTCAGGGTAATACACAACCACTTTATATTATTGATGGTGTTTATATTGACAATAGTTCTATCGCAGCCGGGCTAAACGTAGTATCTGCAGCAGCTGCAGGTGGTAGTGCATCTAACCAGGATAACCCGTCAAACAGGATCGCAGATATCAACCCTGAAGATATTGCTAATATCGAAATACTTAAAGGTGCATCTGCCGCAGCCATCTATGGTTCCAGAGCCGCCGCCGGGGTGGTCATCATTACTACTAAAAAAGGTAAGGCAGGAGAAACTATTTTCAATTTCTCTCAGGCAACCGGATGGACAGAAGTAAACAATCTTTTAGGTCTTCGTGACTATAACGAGCAGCGTGTGCGCGATAGCTTTGGCGATGAAGCCGCGGCAAGTTTCCTGGAAGCTCAGCAGGAAGGCACACTTGTAGATTATGAAAAAGAAATCTTTGGAGAAAAAGGACTTATTAGTATCACGAACTTCAGTATGAGCGGAGGTAGTGAAAAGACTCGATTTTATACCGGGATTACTCATAATGATGAGGAAGGTATCGTTAAAGGGACAGGTTACAAGAAAACATCCCTGAGATTGAATCTTGACCATAAACCAACCGACTTCATTAAGCTTGGACTAAGTTCCAGTTATGCACATTCATCTGCGAATAGAGGTTTTTTTAATAATGATAACTCAGGAACTACGATTGGGGTGACGCTTACCGGAACTACACCGTGGCTTGAGCTATTCCCTAATGAAGATGGTGTTTATCCAGATAATCCTGCCGGAGCTTCCAATCCTTTACAAACCAGAGATCAGGTTCGAAATAATGAGACCGTGAACAGGTTCATTGTAGGTGGAACCGCTAATGTTGATCTTTATACTGCTGAAAGTTCTAATCTCGAGTTGATCCTTCGTGGAGGTCTTGATTTCTACGGACTCAAAACCAGAGCGATATTTCCAAAATCCTTACAATTTCAGAAGCCATCTAATGGTGGATTGAATGGAGTTGCGGTTCAGGGTGATACTCAAAACAAGAACTACAACTTATCAGCATTCCTGGTCCATAATTATTTCACCGGAAACGATCTCAACTTCCGTACTCAGGCTGGGGTGACCAGAGAGAATTTTGACAGGAATACGCAATTGATCTCTGCTACCGGTCTCGTTGCTTCTGAAACTAACGTAGATCAGGCAGCGAATACTGGTGTGAACCAAACGAGATTGCTGCAGGAAGATTCTGGTTTCTTTGTTCAGGAAGAGGTGAATTTTCAGGATAAAGTAATCGCAACGGTAGGTCTTAGAGGTGATAAATCGTCTAATAATGGTGATGCGAACGAGTTATATTATTATCCAAAAGCATCTGTAGCGGTAAATCTTAACGAATTCGGATTCTGGAATTAAAGCAGTCCGTGGAGTCAGTTTAAATTAAGAGCAGCATACGGTGAGGCTGGAAATTTCCCGCCGTTTGGAGCACTTTTCACTTCATATAATACCTTTTCTACAGATGGATTGCTTGGAATAAGTTTAATTGGAGTGCGTGGAGATCGTAATCTTGAATCTGAAAGACAGAAAGAACTTGAATTTGGTACAGATGTAAGCTTCTTTAAAAACAGGCTTAATTTCTCTGCTACCTATTATATCAAAACCATTGAAGATCTAATTCTTCAGGCCGCATTGGAACCTTCTTCAGGATTTACCAGTGAATTCGTAAATGCCGGGGAGTTACGAAACCGTGGTATAGAATTAACGCTTGATGCAGTTTCTGTGGCTACAGAAGATTTTACTTGGAATCTTGGGGTAAATTTCTATAAGAACACTTCAGAAATTACCAGGCTTGATGTAGATCCTTTTAATATTGGAGCTTTTGGAGCAACCCTGGGAACCTTCAGAATTGAAGAAGGTTCGAGCGCTACCCAAATCGTTGGGATTGGACCTAATCCTGGTGAAAATGGATTTCAGAAGTTTGGAGATGCCGAACCAGATTTTCAAATGGGTTTCAACTCTCAGCTAATTTATAAGAACTTCGATCTATCCTTTGTTTGGCAATGGAAAAACGGTGGAGAAAACGTGAATCTTACAACTTTGTTAACCGACCTTAATGGAACCAGTCACGATTATGATACTGTAGATCTCGATCCAGACGGTCAGGTTGGAAACGGACCTTACAGGGTGAGTCAGTTAGGATCATCTGCAGAGGTTTTTGTAGAAGATGCTTCATATTTAAGAATGCGTGAGCTTGGTTTATACTATAATATTCCTGCGGAAGTTTATGATGATTTCCTGAACGGCACTATAGATAATATCAAACTTGGATTCTCGGGAACCAACCTAATCAACATTTTTGATTATAACAGTTATGATCCTGAAGTGTCCAACTTTGGAGCAAACGGAATTTTTACCGGGGTTGATGTAACTCCATTCCCTTCTTCAAAGAGATTTCTTTTACACTTAGCAGTTAATTTTTAATACGTAGATGATGAAAAATACATTAACTAAAATATTCATACTCTTCTTTTTAATTAGCGGTTTACAGGCTTGCGATGTTGAAGAGTTTTCAGACCTAAATAACCCGGAAGTAGATGCTTTCCGTGACAATCTAACCAGAGGTGATCTTCAGGATCTGGTTGGCGGTGTGCTTTACAGTATGCGCGTAAGCCTCGGGACTTATTATGATGATCTTGGCGTGATAGGCCGTGAATACTGGAGATTTTCCAGTTCAGATCCACGATTTACTGCAGATCTTTTAGGAAAAGAAAACGCGGTGCTGGATAATAATACCTTTTATATTACCAATCCATGGGCGGCCAGGTACAGAACTGTGAAAAATGTGAACTTGATCCTTGAATTTATAGAAGTTCAGGACGTTTCAGCTCAATTTTCAGACTCAGAAATTAGCGTAACTAAAGGTTTTTTAAAGACTGTGAAAGCGCACGAACTGCTGCTTAATTTGAATCTTACTTATCAAAACGGTGTTCGAGTAGAGGCGAGTGATGAAAATAATCTGGGACCATTCTTAGGTTATGATGCAGCGCTTACTGCTATAAGAGTTTTGCTTGATGAGGCGGCGGGAGATCTACAGAATGGAGGCGATTCCTATCCATTTACGCTTACTTCTGGTTTTTCAGGTTTCAATACTCCTGGATCATTCTTAGAGGCAAATAAAGCGATTGCAGCGAGGGTAGCGGCATACCAGGAAGATTTTCCTGCGGTATTGGATTACCTAGAAGATAGTTTTCTCACCTTGGATGCTTCCATGCTTGATGAGGGTATTTACTACAACTTTAGTGCAGATCAAACTGATATCCTGAATCCATTGTTCTTTCCAGTCGAAGCGACAACAGCCGGAGCAAGGATCGTGCAGCCAGATTTCGTGAGTGATGCTGAGGATGGAGACGAGCGACTTAGTAAAGTTGCCCAGCGAAGTGAACCTTTAACCTTCGATTTTCTAACAGGAGATTACGCTGTTTTCAGATATACTTCCAATATAGATGCGATCCCGATCATAAGAAATGAGGAGCTAATACTTCTTTATGCGGAAGCAAATATTTATCAGAATCCTTCTGAAGCTGTAGAAGCTTTGAATCTAATAAGGAATTCAGCAGGACTGGATGATTATGGTGGTGATAGTTCTGAAGCTTCTCTTATTGATGAGATGCTTATGCAAAGAAGATATTCGTTGTTTGCTGAAGGTCATCGCTGGCTGGATGTGCGCAGGTATGATCGTTTGGATGAATTACCTACCGATAGGGAAGGGGATGATGTATTTGAGCAATTTCCAATTCCGCTTACAGAAAACCAGTAATATTGCTGATTTTAGATATAGACCATCCCGTACTGCGGGATGGTTTTTTTATGCTTTCATAAGATTTAAAAATTATCTTCGCCTGACTAAAATTTTCAGGTTTGAAAAACATCAAGTGGATCTATCTTATCATCCTTTTTATTGTTTGGGGTAGTTCCTTTATCCTTATCAAAAAAGCACTTGTAGGATTGAGTCCTTTGCAGGTTGGGTCTTTCAGAATCATCTTTGCAGCACTGTTTCTAATATTTATAGGTTTCCGAAGTTTGATGAAACTGAATGGGAAACAATGGAAATGGATCGTAATTTCAGGATCTCTGGGATCATTCTTTCCGGTATATTTTTTCGCTTTTGCTGAAACCGAAATCGATAGTGCCATCGCTTCTATATTAAATGCGACCACTCCATTATTAACGCTGCTTGTGGGCGCTGCATTCTTTCGAGCGGTAGTCACACAGAATAAGATTACCGGCGTGATCATTGGCCTTCTAGGAACCTTCGGACTCATCCTTAGCGGGGCGAGTATTAATCCAGATCAGAATTACTTTTATAGTCTGCTGGTGATTATAGCAACGGCATGTTACGCTGTTAACGTGAATATTCTCAAGACTAAGATGAGTGATATAAGTCCGCTTGGAATTACCGCAGGGAACTTTTTTGTGCTCTTGTTTCCAGCACTTTTGATCCTGTATTTTTCAGGATTTTTTGAACTGGAGCCTATTACTACTAAAGTTGAATTATCGCTTGTATACGTGGGAATCCTGGGTGTCATTGGAACCGGTGTGGCAATGATCATTTTCAATAAATTGATACAGATCTCAGATCCTGTATTTACTACTTCAGTTACTTATACTATTCCAGTTGTTGCTCTTGGCTGGGGAATGTTGGATGGAGAGGTCTTTAGTTTCTGGCAGTTAATTTCGGCATTAGTGATACTGCTGGGTGTATTCATTGTGAATCGCTCAAGAAATATTATCGGAAGAAGAAATAGCACCAAATAAAAAAAGCCCCGGAGACGGGGCTTTCATATTTTTCAGAAGAAATAATTATTCTACAGAGAAATCTGCATCTTCTACTCCTTCGTTCACCATAATTTCTGAAACTTTAAATTCAAAAGATTGTGGTCCCATACTTTGTGAGATAGTGAAAGGAAATTTTACTCCTTTTACTTCCTGGTAATCACCGTAACCAGTTGGAATGCTCATTGTCTGGCCTCCCTGGCTAACTGTTTTTACAGACTGTACTTTTAGTCCGCTATCTACAGCATAGTAATTCTTTGTAGTCTCATCTGCACTTACTACGTAAGCATCTTTACCGTCTACCTGCTCGATACCTTCGATCTTAGCTTCACCAACAGTTAATTCTGGAAAAGAATCAGCATCAGTTTTTGCAGCTTTGATCTGGTCTTCGTTGTATGGCATTTTCTGTCCCATCTGCATAACGAAACCTGTCTCACCGTTAAACACCTGCTTGCTTACAACCTGACCACCCATAGTTACTTCCTGGCTTAATTTTCCAGCAGCAGTTCTAGTCATGTCAAGTCCAAGTTCTCTACCCTGAACATTTGCACTAGCGATCATTTTTACAGTTTCGATACCTTCAACAGCCTCACGACCGCCAATAGCTTCAATATACTTGTTGTATACCTTATCAACGCTCATATCAGCATCAACTTGTTTTTGCTCTGGCTTTTCAGTTTTCTCACCAAATCTGTTATAATAATTGATCGGGTAAGTTTTACCTTTATAGGTCATCTTTTCAAGATTCTCCAATACATCGGCACCTTTACCGGCGATCACGATTCTTGAATTGTCTGCTAGGAAATACTTCTTTGCAACACGTTGAACGTCTGCTTTAGTAACCTTGTCGATTCTTTCAAGATACTCCTCGTAGAAATCATCGTTAAGATCTTCAGTTTCGATCTCCATCGCAAAATTTGCAATAGTTGAAGGCTGTTCTAATGAAAGAACAAAATCTCCAGTGATCTTAGCTTTGGCATTTGCCAGTTCCTGATCTGTTACCATTTCGTTTCTCATTTTGTAAACCTCGTCCAAAAATGCTACTACAGAGCTATCTGTAACTTCATTTCTTACACTTGCACTGGCTACAAAAGTTGAAGCATATTTATCATTCCCGGTGCTTGAGTAAGCTCCATAAGTATAACCTTTGTCTTCACGAAGATTAAGGAATAATCTTGCTTCACCACCACCACCAAGGATCTTGTTAGCTACAAGAACCGGGAAGTAATCATCATCCTTTTTCTTAAGGTTGATAGTATTTACAAGAGCGATTTCAGACTGTACAGCGTTTGGCATATCAACAAAGTTGATCTCTGTTTGCTTAACATTAGATACTGCAGGCATTTTAGCTTCCGGAGTCGCTTTACCTGTCCAAGAAGAAAAGTTCTTTTTTACAAGATCTTTTACTTCATCTTCATCTACATCTCCAACAACTACCAGGTAAGCGTTCTTTGGAGAGAACCATGTGTTATAGTATGACTTTACATCTTCCAGTTTTACTGCGTTTACAGTTTCTTCCGTAGAGAATTCACCATAAGGGTGATCTTTACCATAAGCTAGTGCAGAGCGAACTCTACGAGCGTTGTAAGAAACATCCTTTTCGCTGCTCTTAAGACCGTCGATAGTTCTTGCTTTAGACTTATCGAACTCTTCCTGAGTAAATTCTGCATTGATCATCCCGTCTGCCATTAAAGCAAGCACGTCGGGGAAGTATTTAGATAGTGTATTTGCATTCGCACCACCAGCGTAGAAATTTAAGCGTGCACCAAGAAAGTCAACTTTTTCGTTGAACTCATCCTTAGACATGTTTTTAGTTCCGGTTCCAATCAGGTCACCGGCAATTCCGGAAACACCTGCTTTAGCACCTTCAGCGTGCGGAGCGTTGTCAAATCTTAGAGACATGGCAACTCGTGGCAATTTGTTGTTTTCCACGATCATTACCTGCATTCCATTATCAAGCTTGAAAGTTTCAGGTTCGTCCACATTTACTTTTGGAGCAGGACCCGGTTCGGGCATCTGGCTACGGTCGATCTGAGCTGAAACTCCAACTGTTAGCGTTGCAAACGCTGCCAGAGTTAGTATATTTTTTCTCATTGTTTTCAATTTTTTAATTATTATTCCGGCTGTTCGCTGGCTGGTAAATACTCAAGCACTACTCTTTGGTTAGGCTTTAAGTATTCTGAAGCAACTCTTTTGATGTCTTCTCTGGTGATATTTCTGTAAATATCGATTTGATCGTTGATAAGATCAGTATCTCCATAAAGAAGGTAGTTTCTTGCAAGAGAGTTTGCAATACCAGAGATACTGGAATTTGAGTTTACGTAGTTATTCTCTGCTTTGTTCTGCAGCTTCTGAAAATCTTTTTCAGTAATAAGCTCACTTCTTAATTTAGCGATCTCTTCCTCGATCTCAGTATTTAAAGTCTCCAGTTCTGTTTCTCCCTGAGGAATACTAAAGATAAGGTACATCCCGTAATCTTCCTGTTCCAGGTTGAAAGCTCCAACTTGAAGTGCCTGCTTCTGCTCATCTACCAATTTCTTGTATAATTTAGAGCTGTTACCATCACTTAAGTAATCAGATATCATATTTAAAACGTAAGAATCCTTTTCAGTAAAAGCCGGAGTTCTGTATCCAATTACTGAAGCCGGGATCTGGATGTTTGAGTCATAAGACTTCGCATTGATTTGCTCGGTAATTGGCTCTTCTTTCGGGAAATCTCTGGTAACTTCATCTCCTGAAGGGATAGGGCCGAAGTAATCTTTGATCATCTTCTTGGTTTCATCGATCTTAATATCACCTGCTACAACCAATACTGCGTTGTTAGGTACATAATATTTATCGAAGTAAGCTTTGAACTCATCTAAAGTAGCTGCATCAAGATCTTCCATATAGCCAATGTTCGGATCCTTGTAAGGATGATTTTCGAACATATTCTCCTGCATAGCTGGTAATAAGTTACCATAAGGAGAGTTATCCATACGTAGTCTTCTTTCTTCTTTTACCACTTCATTCTGAGTGTCCACACCTTTTTGTTTGATAATTGGGTGTAGCATTCTTTCAGATTCCATCCACAATCCTAATTCAAGGTTGTTTGAAGGGAATACTTCGTAGTAATAGGTTCTGTCCTGGCTGGTATTAGCATTGTTGCTACCACCATTTGAACTAACGATTTCGAACCACTTTCCATTTGGAATGTTCTCGGTTCCTTCAAATAACAGGTGCTCAAAAAAGTGAGCCATCCCGGTTCTTCCGTCTTCACGGTCTTTTCCACCAACGTGGTACATCACAGATGTGGTTACAACAGGAGCGGAGTTATCCTTGTGTAGGATCACATGCAGCCCATTGTCTAAATCATACTCAGTAAATTCTACTTCCTGAGCAAATCCTACGATTCCAATCAAGAAAAAGCAGAATAACAGTCCTAGTTTGTTAATCATTTTTTTAAGGTTTTTTCAATTGCCATTATTAGTTTGTATACCTCTGAAATTGTTACAGTAAAATCAGCTTATTATCGAGATTGTGCGAAATGTGTTAAAATTAACAAGCTATTAAGGCAATAAACGCCGTAATTTTAGGAAATTTACGTATAAAACCAACTTTGCTATGGGTAAATTCAGTATTCCTATTAAATACGGTGTGGCTGTTGCCGCCGGTCTTATTGCTTATTTTTTAATTCTTTCTCTATTTGATGCTCACAATCAGCCAATTTATAGTTTATTCAATGGGGTGATCATGGCCTACGGGATGTTCGAGGCTGTAAAGCATTACAGACTTCACAAAGGGAATAAATTTAAATATCAGAAAGGCTTTATGGCCAGTTTGCTAACGGGCTTCAATGCTACTATTATATTTACGATCTTCTTCGGAGTTTATTCTACGGAAATAAATCCAGGTTTTTTAGATGATTTAATTACGGTTTGGATTACAGATTACAATACCAGTATAGGTGTGGTCTTATTTGTAGTAGCTGTTATGGGATTTGCTACAAGTTTGGTTCTTACCCTGGCATACATGCAATTATTTAAAGATTCATGGAATACCAAAGAAGCGAAGAAGCACACATTATAAACAATTCTGAAAAGGACAAAAACCTTTGTCAATTAATTAATTAGAATTATATTTGCACCCGCTTGCGTGAAAACGTAAGTGATTTTATTAAGTATTTATATAACTAATTATACGCTATGTACGCAATTGTAGAGATAGCAGGGCAGCAATTTAAAGTTGCAAAAGACCAGAGAGTTTATGTGAATCGCCTAGCAGGTAAAGAAGGAGACAGTATCTCTTTTGATAAGGTACTTCTTACTGCAGATGGAGATAGCATTACTGTTGGCGCCCCGGCTATAGAAGGAGCTTTGGTTGGAGCAAAGATCAACCGTCACCTTAAAGGAGACAAAGTAATCGTTTTCAAGAAGAAAAGACGTAAGGGTTACAGAACCAAAAATGGTCACAGACAAGCACTTACTGAAATTCTTATCGAAGGTATCGATCTTAAAGGTGGATCAAAATCCACTTCAGCTAAGAAAGAAGAGCCTAAGAAGGAAACTAAAAAAGAAGAATCTTCAAACGACCTAAGTCAGAATACAGTTGCAGAACTGAGAGAAATGGCTAAAGATAAAGGTGTTGAAGGATATTCTTCAATGAAAAAAGCAGAATTAATTGCTGCATTAAGCTAGTTTAAACTACTAAAAACGAAATAAAATGGCACATAAAAAAGGAGTTGGTAGTTCCAAGAACGGTAGAGAATCAGAATCGAAACGTTTAGGCGTGAAGATCTTTGGTGGACAAGCTGCTGTTGCGGGAAATATTATCGTAAGACAAAGAGGTACTGCTCACCGTCCAGGTGATAACGTATACGCTGGAAAAGATCATACTTTACACGCTAAAGTTGACGGATTAGTGAAATTCACTAAGAAAAAAGATGATAAATCTTATGTTTCTATCGAGCCTTTTCAGGCATAGTTAGATTCAAAATTATATTGGAACCCTCTTCAGAAATGTAGAGGGTTTTTTATTTCCTCTAATTAAATTGTTTAACTTTGCAATGTAAATAATAAACAGAATTATGATCGCAGAAGAATATGAATTAGATGAGAGGCAGATAGATCGAATAATCGCCATGGCCTGGGAAGACAGAACTACCTTCGAAGCTATCGAATTTCAGTTCGGTTTAAAAGAGGAGGAAGTCATTAGGTTTATGCGTGAGCAAATGCATCCTAGGAACTGGAGAAAATGGAGAGCACGCGTTCAGGGTAGAAAGACAAAACACGAGAAGCTAAGAAGTGATGACGTTAGCAGATTCAAAAGTAAAGCTCAGCGTCAAATCACAGGTAATAGGATTAGCAAGAAGAAATATTAGGGCTAACTACTCGAAACAAAAAATCCCCGGGCAGCGGGGATTTTTCAAAAAACCAAACAAAAAAAGGGTCATCAATTCAAAGAGAATGTACTAATTAAATTAATCTCGTTACCCTTATAGGAATATTGGGATAGTGTATTATCCCCGATCATTAGCAGCTTGTCATCAAGAGGAATGACATCATAGGTGTTAATGTTCGTAAATTGATCTACAAGACTAAGATCGGGGGTGTTTTTAGTATCAAATATTTTTAGCCCTTCATCGCCATCGCAAACAAAAAGCCAGTCATCCTTTACGCCTAAGCCAAAGGGATTATTCATTTCGTAGGAACTTACGATTCTTGGGTTGTTCTTGTCTGAAACATCAACGACATCTAACTGATTAAAATTTTGTCCGCAATTGTTTCCGCCACGAATGGTCACGTATGCGTAATTGTCTTTTACTACGACAGGATCACATCCCAGTACGTGCTGAAGGAAAGAAACCTGCTGTGGAGACTCTGGGTTCTCAAGATCATAGATATACATTCCAGTCGCACTACCCAGATAAAGATGATCCTGATAATGGAAGATCGTTTCAATACTCCAGCCAGCATATTCGCTACTTAGCTCAACGGGGTTAGAAGGATTGCTAATGTCTACTACAGAGAGTTCGCTCTCTTCAGCTATATAGAGTAAGTCGTCATTTATTGTAAACCTGGCCATACTTCCGCCGGTACCAGATCCACCACCGTCTGCTTCTGAGAAGAAAGGCTCATTGACCAGATCACCTCTGGCATATTCTATTTTTCGGGATTCAGTGATATAGCCTATAATAACTTCAGTATTATGATCAAAGTTTTCGAAGTCTACGAAACTTACCTGTCCTGGTGGTGGGGTGCGATAGTAATTAGGGAAAATGTCTTTGACCCTGCCTGCTTCTTTAATAGCATTCATGTCACTAAGATCGAAAACTACCAGGTCCATTCCATTATTTGCGTAAAGCATATTATTCCTAATGGCCACATCGGTATTTCGCGGGATCTTCAGAAATTGAACTTTTACGGGATTGAATGGGTCGGTATTGTTGATGATGTGAACACCTTCGTTTTTGTCATTGATAAATATATAATTCTGCCAGGCGTAGATCTTTCCCGATTCTTTGATTTCCCGGGGAGCCTGAATTTCTACGGAAGCACGAAAATCAGCGATGGACTGAGTTACGGGTACTGCAACTGTAGTGAACTCATCATCACTTTCCTCTTCACAGGAAGTGAAGAGGAAAAGTGGTGATAGTAGTAACACAAAAAGTAAATTTTTCATGTGTAATTGTGGTTAGGTATCTGTTAGATGCTATACTTTCGAAAAGGTTGCGTAAGATTTAAGAAAATTTTTTCTGTCACTTTGTCAGAACTCTGTTTAGTTCTATCTTTGCGATTCTAAAAACCCGGAGGTTAGTATAGATTTATGGAGAAGACAATAGACGAGAAAAAACAGGGGAACTCTTTAGTTATGGAGCCTAAGCCTGAAAATACCCGGAAACTTTTTATTGAAAGTTATGGATGCGCAATGAACTTCAGTGATTCAGAAATTGTTGCTTCCATTCTTAGTAAAGAGGGTTTTAATACTACCCAAAAGTTAGAAGAGGCAGATCTTGTTCTGGTAAATACCTGCTCGATTCGTGATAAAGCTGAGCAAACTGTTAGAAAAAGACTGGAAAAATACAATGCGGTAAAAAGAATAAACCCGGGAATGAAAGTGGGAGTGCTGGGCTGTATGGCAGAGCGTCTAAAAAGTAAATTCCTGGAAGAAGAGAAGATCGTGGATATGGTCGTGGGACCAGATGCTTATAAGGATCTGCCAAATCTTGTGAGTGAAATTGAAGAAGGACGTAGTGCGATGAATGTTCTATTAAGTAAGGAGGAAACCTACGGAGATATTTCTCCAGTACGGTTGCAAAGTAATGGTGTTTCAGCATTTGTATCCATTACCCGCGGTTGTGATAATATGTGTACTTTTTGCGTGGTACCGTTTACCCGCGGTCGCGAACGTAGTCGTGATCCTCAAAGTATTCTTGAAGAGGTGAACGATCTGGCAACGAAAGGTTTTAAAGAGATCACCTTATTAGGCCAGAATGTAGATAGTTATCTTTGGTATGGTGGCGGACTCAAAAAAGACTTTAAAAATGCTACCGAAATTCAGAAGGCGACGGCGACAGATTTTTCACAGCTTCTGAAACTTGTTGCAGAAGCACATCCCAAAATGAGAATCAGGTTTTCTACTTCCAATCCGCAGGATATGACGCTGGACGTGATCAAAATGGTTGCAAAATATCCTAACATCTGTAACTATATACATTTACCCGTACAATCTGGAAGTAACCGAATTTTAAAGGCGATGAACAGGCTGCATACCCGTGAAGAATATTTCGAGCTTATTAGAAACATCAGGGAAATGATCCCGAATTGCGGGATTTCCCAGGATATGATCACCGGTTTTCCAACCGAAACTGAAGAAGATCATCAGGATACCTTATCTCTAATGGAGAAGATTACATATGATTTCGGTTTTATGTATGCTTATTCTGAAAGACCCGGAACCATGGCTGAAAGAAAGCTGGAAGATGATGTGCCTCATGAAGTAAAGAAAAGACGCCTTCAGGAGATCGTAGATCTTCAGCAGAAGCATAGCAAACAGAGAACCAGACGCTTCTTAGGTGAAATTACCGAAGTACTGATCGAAAGAGAATCCAAAAAATCTGATCAACACTGGAGTGGTAGAAATTCACAAAATACCGTGGTGGTATTTGACAAGCAAAATTATAAAATCGGTGATTTTGTAAATGTAAAAATAAAGGACTGTACCAGTGCTACTCTTATAGGGGAGCCAGTGGGATATAGTGATAATAATTAACGAGAATAATGACGTTCTTCTCACTTGTACTGAAGAATGTCTAATAATACTGAAGTTTTAAATGGAATCAGTTCAGGCAATTAAACAGCGATTTGGAATTATTGGAGACGATCCAAAACTTAATCGTGCAGTAGAAAAGGCAATTCAGGTTGCACCAACAGATATTTCAGTACTTGTTACCGGAGAAAGTGGTGTAGGTAAGGAAAGTATTCCGAAGATCATACATGCGCTTTCTCATCGTAAACACGGAAAGTATATCGCAGTGAACTGTGGAGCAATTCCTGAAGGAACTATCGATAGTGAACTCTTCGGACACGAAAAAGGTGCATTTACTGGTGCGACTCAAACCCGAAGTGGTTATTTCGAGGTAGCCGATGGTGGAACCATATTTCTTGATGAAGTGGGGGAGTTACCATTGCCAACGCAGGTAAGATTGCTTCGTGTGCTGGAAAATGGTGAATTTATAAAAGTGGGTTCCTCAAAAGTTCAGAAAACCGATGTTCGCATCGTAGCTGCTACGAATATCAATATGTTCGAAAACATCAAAAAGGACAAATTCCGCGAGGATCTCTATTACCGTTTAAGTACGGTTGAAATTGCATTGCCGCCGTTAAGGGAGAGAAAAGGTGATATTCATCTGCTTTTCAGGAAATTTGCTTCAGATTTTGGATTGAAATACAAGATGCCCACGATCAAACTTGATGATGAAGCCGTGGCTTTGTTATTAAAATATCGCTGGGGAGGAAATATTCGGCAGTTACGAAATATTGCAGAACAGGTTTCCGTTCTGGAACAGAAGAGAAATATCAGCGGCGATGAACTAAGGCAATATCTTCCGGATATTGGCAGCAATCTACCCGCAGTAATTTCAGATAAAAAGAAAGAAGGGGATTTCAGCAATGAAAGAGAGATCCTTTATAAGGTCTTGTTCGATATGAAAAGTGACCTGAACGACTTGAAAAAATTAACGCTGAAGTTGATGCAGGAGGGAGACAGCAAGCAGGTTCAGGATGAGAATGAAGGTCTTATCGAAAAGATCTACGGGAATAGCGGAGATGATATCGATGAAGCTGATATTGATGAAGATGAGCTGAATGTGCTGCAAATTCCGCAACAAAATTCTTCTTCACCAAGTCAGGAAGAAAAGGATAAGTATTATTTTGCTGAAGAGATCGAAGAGGAAGAAACACTTTCGCTTCAGGACAAAGAGTTGGAGCTTATCAAAAAGTCGCTGGAAAGACACAGTGGGAAGCGCAAGGCTGCAGCAGAAGAATTAGGAATAAGTGAACGAACTTTATATCGAAAGATCAAACAATACAATCTATAATTAATGACGAGATTTCTTAGCATTATCACGGTATTACTGATGAGTTTGAGCTTATCTTCCTGTATGTCATATTCTTTTACGGGAGCTGACACTGGAGACGCCGAAACATTTCAGGTAAATTTCTTCCAGAATAATGCAGATCTTGTGGAACCGGGAATAGACCGTGCCTTTACGATCTCTTTGCAGGACCTTATTCAGAATCAAACAAGTTTGAGTCTTACCAATACCAATGGGGATTTGATCTTTGAAGGTGAGATCACACAGTTCTATGTGTCGCCAATGTCTGCAACTGCTGAAAATACCGCTGCGCAAAGTAGACTGACCATTGCGGTAAACGTTCGTTATTACAATACACTGGAACCGGAAAAGGATTTTGAAAAGCGTTTTTCTTTCTATTATGATTATCCGGCACAGCAACAATTGATCGGGGCAAACCTGGAGACGGCACTGGACGAGATATATACGAGAATTACGCAGGATATTTTTAACGCAGCGCTTACCGACTGGTAATGGAAAAAAAAGCACTCATCGATTTATTAAATTCTCCTGCGGAAATTACTAAAGAACAAACGCGGGAACTGGAAATTTTGCTTGAGAAAGCACCTTATTTTCAGGCGGGTCGGGCTATAAGGCTGAAGGGGCTGAAAGAACATCAGGAATTCAGTTACAATTCAGCATTAAAGAAAACAGCGGCATATACCACAGACCGTGATATTCTTTTTGATTTTATTACTTCTGAAGAATTTAATCAAAACACGATCGCACGACAGATCAGGCAGCAGGAAGACCGACTGAAGGAAATGACGGTCTACGAACATGAAGAAGTTCATGGAAGGCGAAGCATAGATTTGGATGACGCAATCAAAATGAAGCAGTCTGAATCTGAACGCGTTATGGATCCTGCTTTGTTCGAGCGTGCTCAGATGAAAGATAGTTCTTCAGATGTTGAGGTTGCCAGTGGATCTTCCGAAGAAGAGAACCTGGAGATTGGAAAACCTCTGGAGTTTGATCAAAAGGAATCACATTCATTTTCAGAATGGTTAAAATTAACCAAGGCAGAACCTGTAAAAAGAGAAAACGAGGCAGAAGAACCTGAAAACGAAGATCGCCAGAGAAAATTTGATCTTATTGAAGAGTTTATTGCTAAAAATCCTAAGATCAAACCGGTAAAATCTGTATCCAAAAGCAATCTTGCCGAAGATTCTATGACCAGCCAGGAATCTCTGATGACAGAGACTTTAGCGCGTGTTTACCTCGAGCAAAAAAACTATAAAAAAGCCATTCAGGCATATAAAATATTAATTTTGAAAAATCCCGAAAAAAGTGGTTTCTTTGCAGACCAAATTCGGGCAATAGAAAAATTACAAGACACTAATAACGATTAAGAATGAGCACATTCACTATATTTTTAGCTTTAATAATTATCGTAGCATTTTTGCTGGTAGTTGTGATCATGGTTCAAAACCCTAAGGGTGGAGGATTATCTTCTTCTTTTGGTGGCGGAGGTCAGCAAATGGGAGGAGTTAAAAAGACGACAGACTTTTTAGATAAATCTACCTGGACTCTTGCAACTTTATTGCTTGTTTTGATCCTACTTTCTAACGTAGCTATTATGGATAAGCCGGCAGAAGCTGGAACAAGGGTTTTCGAAAGTGACGAACCTGTAAATACTGAAATACCTGCAGCTCAACCAGCGACACAAACTGACAGTGAGCAGTAGATAAGATACTCAACAACATTTGTAAATGCCAGCTTATGACAAGCTGGCATTTTTTTTTGCCTTATGGCAGAGAAATAGAGCTGGCATAATTTTAGAAATATGTCTCCCGTATTTGAAAATTAATTAACCTAATAATAAAATTTAATAAAATGGGACTAAACATTAAGCCTCTTTCAGACAGGGTTGTAATTGAGCCTGTTGCTGCAGAAAACAAGACTGCTTCTGGTATCATTATTCCTGAGACAGCTAAAGAAAAACCTCAAAAAGGTAAAGTTGTAGCTGTTGGTGGAGGTACCAAAGATCATGAGATGACAGTTAAAGAAGGTGATACAGTTCTTTACGGTAAATATGCCGGAACAGAGCTAAAGCTGGAAGGAACAGATTATCTGATCATGCGAGAAGATGATATACTAGCGATAGTATAAGTTTCACTTCAATTTTCCAGCAGCCGCTGGAGTTTATAATCTAGAAATTAATTAACCAATTATTCTGTAGTCTAACTATAGAAAATTAAAAATAATAAAAATGGCAAAAGATATAAAATTTGACATTCAGGCTCGTAATGGGATCAAACGTGGTGTTGATGCATTAGCGAACGCTGTAAAAGTAACTTTAGGACCTAAAGGTCGTAATGTAATTATTAGTAAATCTTTTGGGGCACCAACGGTTACTAAGGATGGTGTAACTGTAGCAAAGGAGATCGAACTTGAAGATCCTCTAGAAAATATGGGAGCTCAGATGGTGAAGGAAGTAGCTTCTAAAACCAACGATCTTGCTGGTGATGGTACAACTACTGCTACCGTTCTTGCTCAGGCTATTGTAAAAGAAGGTTTAAAGAACGTTGCTGCAGGTGCAAACCCAATGGATCTGAAACGTGGTATCGACAAAGCTGTTGAATCTCTTACTGCAGATCTTGCGAAGCAAACTAAAGAAGTAGGTGATTCTTCAGAAAAAATTAAGCAGGTGGCATCTATTTCTGCTAACAACGATGATGTTATTGGTGATTTGATCGCTCAGGCATTCGGAAAAGTTGGTAAAGAAGGTGTTATTACTGTAGAAGAAGCTAAAGGAACAGAGACTTATGTTGATGTTGTAGAAGGAATGCAGTTCGATAGAGGATACCTATCTCCTTACTTCGTAACAAATTCTGAGAAAATGACGGCAGATCTTGAAGATCCATATATCCTTCTTTTTGACAAGAAGATCTCTTCTATGAAAGATTTGCTTCCTGTATTAGAGCCAGTGGCTCAGTCTGGAAAGCCTTTATTGATCATTGCTGAAGATGTTGATGGTGAAGCTCTTGCTACACTGGTAGTTAACAAACTTCGTGGATCATTGAAAATCGCTGCAGTGAAAGCCCCAGGATTTGGTGACCGTAGAAAAGCAATGCTGGAAGATATCGCAATCCTTACCGGTGGTACTGTAATTTCTGAAGAAAGAGGATTTACTTTAGAGAATGCTACGATCGATATGTTGGGTACTGCTGAAAAAGTAGCGATCGACAAGGATAATACTACCATCGTAAACGGAGCTGGAAACAATGATGATATCCAGAGCAGAGTAAACCAGATCAAATCTCAGATCGAGTCTACTACTTCAGATTATGATAGAGAAAAGCTTCAGGAGCGTCTGGCTAAATTAGCTGGTGGTGTTGCCGTACTTTACGTTGGTGCAGCTTCAGAAGTTGAAATGAAAGAAAAGAAAGATAGAGTAGATGATGCTCTTCACGCAACCAGAGCGGCTGTAGAAGAAGGTATCGTTGCAGGTGGTGGTGTTGCATTGGTTAGAGCTCAGGCTGTACTTAGCAAAATCAAAACTGAAAATGCTGATGAAGCAACTGGAGTACAGATCGTTTCCAAAGCTATCGAATCTCCATTAAGAACTATCGTGCAAAACGCTGGTGGTGAAGGTTCAGTAGTGATCAACAAAGTATTGGAAGGTAAAAATGACTTCGGATATGATGCCAAGACAGATACTTATGTAGATATGCTGAAAGCTGGTATTATCGATCCTAAGAAAGTAACCAGAGTAGCATTGGAAAATGCAGCTTCAGTTGCTGGAATGATCCTTACAACCGAATGTGCGCTTATTGATATTCCGGAAGACAATGCCGGAGGTGGAATGCCACAAGGAATGGGCGGCGGTATGCCAGGAATGATGTAATCATTATTCATATAATCAGGAAACCCGGCAATTTGCCGGGTTTTTTTATTTGGGGTTTTTGATCATTTCGTAAGAATTTAAAACCACCTACCCTGAGATTTATCCCGTATTCAAAATAGGCTTCCAGACAGGCCAGGAAATTTGCCTGACCTTCTGAGTTTCTACCGAGCCAGGCAATCCCTTGAGCGTCATTTTGCATTCCTTCTTCTGCAACTGAAACCAATGTTTGGTTTTTTTAGTTTCAGTAAGTTCGAAAGTTACCGTGGTAATGTCTTTTTTCGCACCTTCCCAGGTTAGTATTATAATTCGGGATACTCCACTTTAAGCACTTCAACAGAGAAATCACCAAACTTGAATTCCGGGAATTTTCAGGAGATTTGCTTACCTGCTTCGAGATCTGAACTTGCTTCAGAAATAAAAAAATTTGCTCAATTCCTTCCGTTTTGTTTTCGTATAGATTACATTTTTTTTTGCGACCTGTATCATTAAACTGATTCTAAGCTTCTCTGGATTCTTCATAAACTGATTTATCGCTTT
Organism: uncultured Christiangramia sp.; assembly: GCF_913046405.1. Classification (GTDB taxonomy): domain Bacteria; phylum Bacteroidota; class Bacteroidia; order Flavobacteriales; family Flavobacteriaceae; genus Christiangramia; species Christiangramia marina. The sequence goes on along the minus strand of NZ_CAJWRQ010000006.1, from coordinate 26,015 downwards.
CTTATTTGACTTTTGCTAAGAGGAAATAATCTATATCTTCAGCTTTTTGAAATATATGAATTCCAGATTCAAAATAATAGCGCTAGTAGCGGGGCCACTTCTTTATGTTATTTTACAATTGTTAGGTACACCTAGTTCTATGCCTGAAGCAGCATTTGATGTTCTCTGTATAACTTTGTGGATGGCGATCTGGTGGGTTTCGGAAGCAATTCCCATTGCGGTAACTGCTCTACTGCCCATTATACTTTTTCCACTCACGGGAGCAGGGAGTATAGAAGATACCACTGCAGCATTCGGTCACAAATATGTCTTCCTATACTTAGGTGGATTCATACTCGCAGTGGCTATCGAAAGGTGGGGTTTACATAGAAGGATCGCCTTAAATATCATTCAGTTCATAGGTGCTGATATTAAAAAGATCATTTTGGGATTTATGGTGGCAACAGCATTTCTATCCATGTGGATTAGCAATACTGCTACTTCGGTAATGATGCTTCCTATCGGGACTGCAATTATCAGTCAGTTAAAGGACAACCCGGCAAGTGAGGAAAATGAAAACATGATTTTTGGAAAAGCCCTTATGTTAGCTATTGCTTACAGTGCATCTATAGGTGGAGTGGCAACACTCATTGGAACTCCTCCAAACCTGGTTTTTGCTGGAATCGTTGAAGAAATATATGGGGTTGAGATTAGCTTTACGAAATGGATCATTCTGGGCTTGCCTGTTTCTATCATTCTACTTTTTATATGCTGGAAGTATCTTACCAGCAAAGCTTTTAGTTTTACACAAACTGAATTTCCGGGAGGGAAGGCAGAGATCGACCGACTTAAAACTGAACTGGGTCACATGAGCATACAGGAGAAAAGAGTTTTAGCAGTTTTTGCTATTACTGCATTTTGCTGGATTAGCAGAAGCTATCTCTTACAGCCAGTATTGCCGTTCATAGACGATACCATTATCGCGATGATCGCGGCTGTAGCTCTGTTTCTAATTCCTGCAGGTAAGAGCAACAGAAAACTGGTTACCTGGGAAGAAGCGGTTAAAATTCCCTGGGGAATTATTTTATTATTTGGAGGAGGAATGGCACTCGCAAAAGGTTTTGGTGAAAGCGGTCTGGCAATCTGGATAGGAGAGCAACTAAAGAATCTTGAAAATTTACCATTATTGTTACTTGTGGTTGTATTGATTGCTGCAGTAAATTTTCTTACCGAAGTCACCTCAAACCTGGCCACCACAGCTATGTTGCTACCAATTCTTGCATCAATGGCTATCGCATTGAATCTACATCCCTATTTCTTGATGGTTGGCGCGACACTGGCAGCATCATGTGCATTTATGCTTCCTGTGGCAACTCCGCCGAACGCGGTGGTATTTGGTTCAGGTTATCTTAGGATTCCAGATATGATTAAAACAGGTATATGGATGAATATAGTCAGCATAGTATTGCTAAGTCTGATAGTCTATTTCCTACTGCCGTATTTATGGAGTTTTGATCCGGAGGTAATTCCGCAGAAATTTTTAAGAGATAGATCTTAGTTTTCTTCGAATTCTTCTTCTTTGATACTTGCCTTGGTTTGCAGGAAATACTTAGGACTCACACCATATTTCTCTTTGAAAATTTTAGAGAAGTAACTACGATTGTTGAGTCCGATAGATGTTACAATTTCTGAGATGTTCTTTTCTGAAAGTTTCAGCATTTCTTTGGCAGCTTCTAATTTAATATGCTGCATATATTTATTTACAGTAAGATCGTAAACATACTTAAAGCCTTCCTGAAGTTTATTTACATTAGTTCCAGCCTCTTTCGCCAGGGTTTCTACGGAAAGATTTGTGCTAAGATCACCCTGAATTCTTTTGACAACATAGTTTACCTTTTCAATATCAGACTTTCTTAGGATCTTTGGCAGGTTCTCGCCATTCTCATCATCCTGATACTGGTCTATCTGAATAGTAAGCATTTCAAACGCTTTACCTTCCAGAAACAGGTTACGAAGAAATCCTGTAAAATCTTTGGTATTGATCTCGTCCATTAAGTCTGCCGACTTAATACTATAATTCCCCTGATAGAAAAATTGCTTTTTCGAAACTGAATCTTTAAATAGCTGCTTTAGGGTTGGATCAAGATCTTTAAAATCATAATTGGACCGATGTGCAAAGACAGATCTAATGATCTCCAGGCTTGAAACATGCGTTTGGACATCTTTTTTGAAATATAATATATGTCCGTCATAACCACTGCTGCTCACAACGATGTTCTGGTAGGTGTCAATACTATGCTCATCATCACTATGCTGAAAGCAATGACTAATACTCCCTTCAGAGCAAAAAATAAATTTTAAGGGGTGTACGGTATTTAGAGAGAAATGAATTTCAACATCCTGCGAAAATTTACAATTGTAGGTAATATAGCCCATGCCGGAGTCAAAACTGATGCCTCGAATAGTACCTTCACCATACTCTGAAGGAATTTCAACTAGAAGTTCGCCGCTACGATTTTGTATATCTGCATCCAGCGATTGCGCTATATTTTGCACAATTTCATTAACCGGTAGCGTTTGAACATCAATTCTCATATAAATACAACTTATTTTTTCGCCTAATAAGATAGGCTTTTTACAGATAAAAATCTTAAAATCTTCGTTCGTAAAATTAATATATGTGTGAAAAAATTAAGAATTTGGAATAGAGAATCTGTCAATAGAGATAATGGTTATGCGAAAAACGTTAGTGTTATGGATAGTTTTAGAAGCAAAGAGTAATTCTTGAACTAATTTTGGGAAATTGGTTAAATTGAAAAAATTTGTTAAAAACAAAAGCCTGATTCCATAGGCTAGGAATTTGGTTTATTTTTCAGTAAAACTATAATTATGAATAAAGATAAAGACAGATCATCGCCTGTACCTAAGGAAGATCGTGACAGCGAACAAAAAGTCAATCAATCTACAGAAACCAGAACTCAGAATTCCAGTTCTAAGTTATGGATAGTAATCGCGATAGTAGCCTTATTCTTACTCATTATTCTTTCTATAACCGGAGTCTTATAGTTTAAAACTGTAGCTTCGGTTTTTTCGTAATTATTAGTATTAACACATATAAGAAAATAGTAAATGGCTAAAAACTATTATGATCCTGCAGACCTTAGAAAATTTGGAGAGATTACTGAATGGAGCGAAGAGCTTGGAAATAAGTTTTTTGACTACTACGGTAAAGTGTTCGAAGAAGGAGCGCTTTCTGCCCGTGAAAAGTCATTGATCGCCCTTGCGGTAGCGCATGTTGTAAAATGTCCTTATTGTATCGATGCATATACCAAGGATGGATTACAACGTGGTATTACCAAGGAAGAGATGATGGAAGCTGTTCATGCTGGTGCTGCTATTGAAAGTGGAGCTACACTTGTACATGGTGTCCAAATGATGAATAAATACAAAAAGCTAAGTATGTAAGTTTTTTCTGAAATGAAGAACTAAACATACGTAGAAACAACCATATGATCACAAAATCCCTGAAGGCGCGTAAGGATGATCTTTCAAGCCCTAAGAACCAGTTAAAATTTTTAAGCAAAGGCATATTTGAAGAAGGCGAACTCCCGTATTTCCGGGATAAGATCGCAGAAACTTACAATCTGCCATTTAAACCCAAAAAACTCGAAATCTTACAGCTTAATCTTGGTTATATGTGTAATCAGGTTTGTTCTCATTGCCATGTAGATGCTGGTCCCGATCGTAAGGAGATCATGACGGTAGAAACCATGAAACAATGTCTGGAAGTTATCAAGAATACCGGAGCGCATACGTTGGACCTTACTGGTGGTGCCCCTGAAATGAATCCGAATTTTAGATGGTTTGTGGAAGAAGCTGCGAAAGCAGGGATTCAGGATTTCATTGTTAGATCAAACCTAACGATCATTCTCGCCAACAAGAAGTATCACGACCTACCGGAATTCTTTAAGAAACATAATGTCCACGTGGTTTCTTCATTGCCATTCTATAAAAGAGAAAAAACCGATAAGCAAAGAGGTAGTGGTGTTTTTGATAAATCTATCAAGGCGCTGCAAATGCTGAACGCTGTAGGTTATGCGCAGGAAGGCACAGGTCTAAAACTGGATCTGGTCTATAATCCCTCAGGTGCATTTTTACCAACAGATCAACAGGCGATGGAGCAGGACTTCAAAAAAGCTTTAAAAGAAGATTTTAATATCGATTTTGGCAGTCTGTTCGCAATTACAAATTTACCCATTAGCCGATTCCTTGAATACCTTATAGCTTCTGAAAATTATGAAGATTATATGTATGCCCTGGTAGAGGCTTATAATCCTGCAGCCGTTGAAAACGTGATGTGCACCAATACTATCTCTATTAGTTGGGATGGCTGGTTATACGATTGTGATTTTAATCAGATGCTCGAATTAAAAGTAAATTCGAAAGTTCAGCATATCAGTGAATATAATGAGGATATATTGAATGATCGGAATATTATCATTTCACAACATTGCTACGGTTGTACTGCTGGTGCAGGAAGTAGTTGCCAGGGAACAGTAGCTTAATATGAAATTACAGGGAATCATTTTCAGCTTAATTTTTTTCATTGGAACTTCCGGGTTTAGTCAGAATGCGCTGGAAGATCTATTGAAAAAGTATAATTCTGGTGATGTTGCATACACTTCCGTAGAGCAACTGCGCATGGATCAGTTAAATGACGAGGTGATCATTCTGGATGCGCGTGAAAGCAACGAATATAAAACCAGCCATCTTAAGGATTCAAAATTTATAGGATATGATAATCTTAATCTGACTGTTCTGGACTCAATTTCCAGGGATAAACAGATCGTAGTATACTGTTCCGTAGGGATTAGATCAGAGAAAATTGCTCGCAAGGTTCAGAATTTGGGTTTTGGAAATGTAAAAAATCTGTACGGAGGAATTTTTGAATGGAAAAATACCGGCTATCCTGTTTATGACAATAAAGGCAAGGAAACCGAAAAGGTTCATACTTTTTCAAAACACTGGTCGAAATATCTTAAGAACGGAGAAAAAATTTATTAGGTGTCAAAAGAAAATCTGCTAATCATATTTACAAAAAATCCTGTTCTTGGAAAGGTAAAAACCAGGCTAGCCAAAGGAGTAGGAGATAAGAAAGCTCTTGAAATTTATAAATTTCTGCTGAAGCATACGAAAGATATAACCGGTAAACTCAACGTAAACAAACAGGTTTATTACGCCTGGAATATCGCTGAAGACGATATCTGGAAAGATGGAGGTTTTCAGAAGAGATTGCAGGTAGAAGGAGATCTGGGAGAGAAAATGGAAGCTGCTTTCAAAGCTGGATTCGACGAAGGCTACAAGAAAATTTTGATTATTGGAAGTGATCTTTACGATCTTAATACAACAGATCTTGAAAATGCTTTTGAAGAACTTGAAGCTCACGATTATGTTATCGGACCTGCTGAAGATGGTGGATATTACCTTTTAGGTATGAAATCATTAAATTCAGCTTTATTCATCAATAAAGCATGGAGTACTTCGAGCGTATTTGAGCAAAGTCTTCAGGACATGCAGGATGGAACTTATAAAGCGCTGCCACTAAAAAACGATATAGATACGCTGGAGGATATCAAAGGTCATCCGGCTTTTCAAAAAATGATAAATAATGACAGATAGAATAAACGAATCGGTAGATTATTTGAAATCCAAAGGATTCGGCGAGCCCGAGGTTGGGATCATATTAGGTACAGGTTTAGGTAAACTACTGGACGATGTAGAAATTGAAGTAACCGCCAGTTATAATCATATCCCATATTTTCCAACTGCCACGGTGGAATTTCACAAGGGGAAACTAATTTTTGGAACCCTGGCAGGAAAGAAAGTAGTCATCATGCAGGGGAGATTCCACCTGTATGAAGGTTACAGCCTTTTTGATGTTACATTCCCGGTAAGAGTAATGAAGCGTTTAGGGATGAAGCGTTTGCTGGTTTCCAATGCTTCCGGAGCAATTAATCTGGATTACGGTAAAGGCGAGTTGATGCTTATCGATGACCATATTAATCTTCAGGGTGGTTCGCCACTGGCTTTTCACGGCGTTGAACATTTGGGAGAACGTTTTGTGGACATGAGCGAACCTTATGATAAATCCATGAATGAGCACTTTGAACATACCGCAAAAGAGCTTAATATTACTTTGCATAAGGGAGTTTATGCTTCGGTATTGGGGCCTCAACTGGAAACCAGAGCTGAATATAGATATTTAAAGATGATCGGTGCAGATGCTGTTGGAATGAGTACAGTGCCTGAAGTGATCGTTGCCAACCACTTGGGGATTCCGGTTTCAGCAATTTCTGTGATTACAGACAAAGGGGATCCGGATAATCTTGAAAAAGTAGATATTCAGGAAATTCTGGCAATGGCTGCTAAAGCCGAACCTGATATGGTTAAACTATTTAAAGAATTACTTAAGAGATTATAAATGAGTTATTTAGAGATTACTAAAGACGTTTACCGTGAAGCAGCACTTACACCAGATGTGGGACTTTGCTGCACTACGAACCCGATCTGGGAACTTCCGGGATTAAAGATTCCGAAGATCATGCAGGAGATGAATTATGGTTGTGGTTCTACCGTGCATGCCCGGGATCTGACTAATAATCCGCGTACACTTTATGTGGGTGTAGGTGGCGGAATGGAACTTTTACAGTTCGCTTATTTTTCCCGAATGAAATCGGGTGTGGTTGGAGTAGATGTGGTAGATGAAATGCTGGAAGCGTCCCGCAAGAACTTTGTGGAGGCAGAAGCCCAGAACCCATGGTTTAAATCTGAATTTGTAGATCTTAGAAAAGGAGATGCTACGGCATTACCGGTTGAAGATAACTCTATAGATGTAGCCGCACAGAACTGTCTTTTCAATATTTTTAAAACTGAAGAGCTTACTCAGGCTTTAAAGGAAATGTACAGGGTGCTAAAGCCGCATGGAAGACTTGTAATGAGTGATCCTACGTGTGAGCAGGAGATGAATGATGAACTTAGAAATGATGAACGCTTAAGAGCGCTTTGTCTTTCCGGAAGTTTAAGCATCAAGGATTATGTGAAAGCATTGACCGATGCCGGCTTCGGAACTATCGAGATCAGGGCCAGAAAGCCTTATAGAATTCTGGATCCCAAAAACTATCCTACAGATGAATTGATTTATATCGAATCTATTGAAGTAGCGGCGATCAAAGATCCTATGCCAGAAGATGGGCCGTGTATCTTTACTGGAAAAGCTGCGATCTATTATGGAGATGAAGATCATTTTGATGATAAAAAAGGACATATTTTATTGAAGAATCAGCCAATTGCAATTTGTGATAAAACTGCAGGTGCATTGGCAGATCTTGGAAGAGATGATATTTACATTAGTGAGTCCACCTGGCATTACGATGGTGGTGGATGTTGCTAATTAAAAAAATAAGATTATGAAGAAGGTATTTTTAAGTTTTCTAATCCTGGTCTCAGGGGCATTTATTTGTCAGTCCTGTAACCTTATTTCGAGCGCAGGCTTCAACAGTAAAGGATTGCCTACACCAGATTCTGCAAATACTTCTGCAGCTGCAGAGGACAAAGTAGATCATTCTGGCTGGGATCAACTATTGAAAAAGCATGTGGATGACGACGGAATGGTAGATTATAAAGGTTTTCAGAAAGACCGGCCAGCACTTGATAAATATTTAAAGATGCTTTCTTCCATGCAGCCAGATGATACCTGGAATCGTGATCAACTTCTGGCATATTATATCAACCTCTATAATGCGTACACGGTGGATCTTATTCTTCGGAATTATCCAACGAAGAGTATTAAGGATATTTCCGGAGCATGGACCAAAGAGTTCGTCAAAATCGGAAAGAAGGAAATTTCACTTGGTGCCATTGAAAATAGTCTGTTACGAAAAATGGATGAGCCAAGGATTCACTTTGCGATCAATTGCGCGTCCATAAGCTGTCCAAAACTTATTAATGAAGCTTATACCAGCGAGAATATCGAAAAACAACTGGAAAAGGCTACAAATGAATTTATCAATTCAGATAAGAATGAAATTTCAGCTTCGCAACTAAAGCTTTCATCGATTTTTGATTGGTACAAGAATGATTTTACTGAAAATGGATCTTTGATCGAATACATCAATCAATATTCAGAAGTAAAGATCAATTCGAATGCCCAGGTAGACTACAAGAACTACGACTGGAACCTGAACGAAGCAAAATAAGTTCTGTGATAAGTATCATTATCCCGGTCCATAATGAAGAGAAGCAGCTTCCGGCTTTGCTAAAATACCTGGAAACTGCTTCTTCTACTTATATACGGGAAATTCTTGTTGTGGATGGTGGAAGTACAGATGAAACTTCCCGTCTTGCCATCGAACACCCAAAGGTTACCTATTATCTATCTGGAAAAGGCCGGGCAGTTCAAATGAATTATGGCGCAAAAAAAGCAAAAGGTGAACTGCTGTATTTCCTGCATGCCGATAGTTATCCACCGGAAAATTTTGATATTTTAATCAAGGAGGTGGTCAGAAAAGGCAATGATTGCGGGTGTTTTCAAATGCGCTTTGACAAGGATCACTGGTGGTTGAATTTAATGGGACAATTCACAAAATTTAATCATCTATCCTGTAGAGGAGGAGATCAATCTTTGTTCGTAACCAAAGATCTATTTCATTTCCTTAGCGGTTTTGATGAAAGTTATACGGTTTACGAAGACAACGAATTTATAAAACGGCTATATGAGCATGGATCATTCACAGTGATCAGGAAATGGCTTACAACTTCTGCGCGTTTATACGAGCGTATGGGTGTCTGGAAAACGCAAAAGTTATTTCTTGAGATCTACTGGAAAAGAAGATTTGGTGCTAGTGCTGAAGATCTGCGTTCTCATTATTGCAAACGGATTAATTCCTGAAGCTGCCGTAAAAGCTTTTCAGCTCTATTTCTGCTGGTTTATTCTGCGGAGTAAATCTGGAGTTTTCGAGTCCGCCGCTATTGGTTCGTTGATGCCATTTCCAAAGAAAACCACCCGCAAACCACTCTTTAGACCAAACCTGTTCAAAAAGAACTTTATAAGCATTTGCCTGTAAATTAAAATTGAGACCGGGATGTTCCCGTTCAGAATTCCATGGCGTTTTCAAGGCATGGTCAATACTTCTATATCCAAATTCTGTAAAAATTATCTTCTTCTCAAATTTATCAGAGACAGATTCCAGTGAATTAAGATGAGGTTCCCAGCCTTCTTTTATTTGATCAATATCGGGAGAAGCTTCGTCACTTAGAGGAAAGTAAGCGTCCACGCCAATATAATCCAGTTCATCCCATATCGTAGTTTGATCAAATTTATCCCAGTTTTCAGCATAAGTTATTTCACCGCTGTATATTTTTCTCACTTCGGAAATCAGGTTTTTCCAGAAGTCGAGTCTGTTGCTTACAAAATTGAAAAGTTCGGTTCCAATACAGAATAACTCCACATCTAGTTCTTCTGAAATTTCAGCATATAAAAGAATAAATTCAGCATAAGAATCTTCGAATTGCTTCCAGTCTTCTTCAGTTTCAAATTTAAGATCCCCCGTGAATGTTCCATTCCGAAGCCATATCTGCGGCTTTACCATGATCTTTAGATTTCGCTCTCTTAATTTTGAAACAGTATGCTCAATACCTTCCTTGCGTTCACCAAACCACTGCCGATTAATGTTAAATTTTAGCTGAGGTTCCTGGCTGCCTGGTAGAAAACCAAAGGGCATCAGGGCAATGTAATTGGCTTCAGTTTCAGCAACATAGTTTATTTCAGTATCGAGAATAGAATCCCGGGAAGCAACCAGGCTAACCCCATTCATTTTAGGTGATCGTTGATTTGTTTGACAGGACGCTGTTAGTAAACCGACCATTAGAAAGATCTGAATAATGAGGAGTGCCGATTTCCACTGCATGATTGAGCGATTATTGAGTAGTATAATTGGGTTTGTAGTTATTTTCGGCTTACTTTACTAAGTGTATTCTGGCCTGTAGCAAATTATAAAAATAAATGGAGCATATCGTTATCATTGGAAATGGAATTGCTGGTATCACTGCTGCCCGGCATATTAGAAAAGCTTCAGACTGCAAGATCACCGTAATTTCCGGGGAATCTGACTATTTTTTCTCACGTACCGCTTTAATGTATGTCTATATGGGACATATGAAATGGGGCCATCTAAAGCCTTATGAAGACTGGTTCTGGGAAAAGAATCGAATAGAACTTAAGAATGCCTGGGTTGATCACATAGATTTTCAACACAAAGAACTTAGTTTTTCTTCCGAAGAAACATTGCACTACGACAAGCTTATTCTGGCTACCGGTTCCTTACCAAATCGCTTTGGCTGGCCCGGAGAAAATCTCAATGGCGTGCAGGGAATGGTCACCAAACAAGACCTGGAAAAACTGGAAGAAAGAACCTCCAATATCAAGCAGGCGGTTGTCATTGGTGGCGGACTCATTGGCGTGGAACTGGCAGAAATGCTGCATACACGCAAGATTCCGGTGACTTTACTGGTGAGAGAAAAAGGCTTTTGGAGCGGCGTATTGCCACCACAGGATGCAAAGATGATATCAGAGCATATCCTGGCGCATGGAATAGACCTTCGTCACGAAACAGAACTTGAGGAGATTCTTGGAGATGAACAGGGTAACGTTCGTGGTATTAGAACCAAATCTGGAGAAGAGATCACTTGCGAATTTGTTGGTCTCTGCGCGGGTGTAAAACCTAATATCAACTTTCTTGAGAACCTTGAAATTGAAACCGAAAAAGGCATCCTCGTGAACGAATTTCTCGAAACCAGTATTCCAGATGTTTACGCGATTGGTGATTGTGCACAACAAAGAAAAGCCATAGGAGAACGAAAACCGGTGGAAGCAGTATGGTACACTGGCAGAATCATGGGTGAAACTGTAGCCAGAACGATTAATGGAAACCGAACTCCTTACCAACCAGGTAACTGGTTTAATTCTGCTAAATTCTTCGATATAGAATATCAAACATATGGCTGGGTGTTTAATAAGCCTGGTGTAAATGAGCAGCATTTTCACTGGCAGCACGAAAGTGGAGAAAAGGCGATTACGATCGCTTTTGATACTGAAACAGGAAAATTCAAGGGCATCAATACCTTCGGAATACGAATGCGACAGGAGGTATTCGATAAATGGCTGAATGAAGGAAAGACGATAAACCACGTTTTATCAAACCTCAAAGCAGCCAATTTTGATCCCGAATTTTATGAGCATCACGAGGCTGAGATCTTTAAAAGTTTTACAAACAATTTACAAAGCACCTAATGAGTAGAATTGAACAAAATATGTCTGTAACCGGCGAAGCTGCAGCATCTCTCAATACAGGACAGAAATTATCGACTTTGCTGGGGATGTCTGGACTCATCATTCTTTGTCTCGCTGCTTTAAATCTAAATTTCCCTAACAAGGTTCTTTGGCTAAGTATTGCTCTAGGATCGATCACTGCAGGAATTGTGTGGTTCGCTCAGGCTACCTATTCGGGAACGCATGCAGGCATTAAGAACGATGGAGTATGGTTTAAGAGTATGACCAGCCGCGGGTACGTTGCTTATCTTACCGGTGTTGGATTGACCGGATTCTATATATTGCTTTATTTTTATCCCCAATATCTTGGTTTACGGGCAGAAGGGGGTAACGTTGGATTGATCGCTCTTTTCGATCCTCTAAGTTATTTGCTAAGTGGCAATCCGGCGAGCCAGTGGTTCGTGTATGGAACTCTATATACCATCGCCATTCTGGCTTTTGGAGTGAAATTTCTTTGGAAGTACCGGCATAACCGCTATGAGAAACTAAGAACTTTTAGTGTGATGTTCTTTCAGCTGGCATTCGCATTTCTTATTCCTGAATTTATGTCCAGGCTTAATGACGATGGGATGAACCTGCCGTATTATGATCTTAAGAATATCTGGCCGCTTAATTATTATAATTTCGAACAATACAGGGTAGATGGTTTTCTTTCTTCAGGTAATATAGGGCTGGCTTTGCTAATTTTCGGTGTGGTTTCAATTTTTGTGATCACCCCGATTCTGACTTACAAATACGGAAAAAGATGGTACTGCAGCTGGGTATGTGGTTGTGGAGGTCTCGCTGAAACTGCAGGTGATCCATACCGCCAACTTTCAGATAAGAGTCTTTTCGCCTGGAAAGTTGAGCGATGGGTGGTGCATAGCGTGCTTGTTTTTGTGGTTTTGATGACTACCGCTGTCATCTACAGTTACCTTGGTTATGATTCTTCAAAATACTGGCTTACACGCGATGTTTTCCTGATTGGTGTTGGGACATTTCTAACCTTGCTGTTTGCAGCGATCTGGTATTATAAGAGAGAAGAATTACAGAAAGACGCACGATACGGTGCAATTGGATACCTCGTGATCATCCTGGGATTAATAGCTTTTCACTATTTCAGCGGACAGAATTTATTCTTATTTAATGCAGAAAGCCTACGCCAGGCTTATGGTTTTCTGATAGGGTCGATATTTAGCGGAGTCATTGGTACCGGTTTTTATCCAATTTTCGGAAATCGCGTATGGTGTAGATTTGGTTGCCCAATGGCGGCAATTTTAGGAATGCAACAACGTCTATTCTCAAAATTCAGAATTACGACCAATGGTGGCCAGTGTATTTCCTGTGGAAACTGTTCTACCTATTGCGAAATGGGGATCGATGTACGGGCATACGCGCAAAAAGGTGAGAACATCGTTCGATCCAGTTGTGTTGGCTGCGGAATCTGCTCAGCGGTTTGTCCCAGAGGTGTACTTAAACTGGAGAATGGATCTACCAGTAACCGGATCACGGTAGAAGATGGAGTTGTGGGAGATAATGTAGATCTTTTGGATCTTCTGAAGCAGAAAAGCTTATAAATTGTAAGGAGTTCGCTTATTTTCGCACTTCTTAAGCTGAACTGAATAACTACGCATGCATTCTTCCATTAAAGTGATCATTCCAGCCTTTAACGAAGCCGATTCAATAGGTTTAGTGATCAAGGACATTCCTGATATCGTGGAAGAAGTGATCGTGGTTAGCAACAATTCTACAGATGCTACTGAAGCAAATGCTGCCGCCGCAGGTGCTACTGTGCTGCGGGAGAATAGAAAAGGCTATGGCTATGCCTGCTTAAGAGGAATGCAATACATCTCTGAACAGTCGGCTAAACCAGATATTATTGTATTTCTGGATGGAGATTATTCAGATTATCCTTCAGAATTAGTAAGGATCATTCAGCCGATCATTGATGATAACAAAGATTTCGTTGTAGGAGCGAGGGTAAAAGAATGGCGGGAAACTGGTTCGATGACCTTTCCGCAGATCTTTGGAAACTGGCTGGCTACAAGTTTGATGAAATTGTTCTTCAATTCTACGTTTACAGATCTTGGACCTTTTCGAGCGATCAAATATGAGAAATTACTTCAGCTGGAGATGCAGGATAAAACCTATGGCTGGACGGTAGAAATGCAATTAAAAGCACTTCGGAAAAATTTAGATTATTCCGAGATCCCAGTGCATTATCGAAATCGGATCGGGGTTTCCAAAGTTTCAGGAACACTTAAAGGTGCTATCTTTGCAGGTGTAAAAATATTAGGATGGATCTTCAAATACAGTTTTAAATGATAGACCTTCTGGTGATCATACTATACACGTTTGCGTTGCTGGTTATTTTCATCTACAGCCTCTCGCAGCTACACCTTTTGCTAAATTACTTCAAAGCTATAAAGTCTAGTGACACTTCAGAAAAATTCAACTTCGAAGCGAATGATGACTACCCCATTGTTACCATACAATTGCCGCTCTATAACGAAGAATACGTAGTTGAACGGTTACTGAAAAATATTGCCAGAATAGAATATCCAAGGGAAAAACTCGAAATCCAGGTCCTGGATGATTCTACAGATGATTCTGTAAACATCACTTCTAAACTTATTAAAAGTCTTAGCCAGCAAGGATTGGATATACAGCATATCTGCAGGCAAACACGCACTGGATTTAAGGCCGGAGCTTTGAAAGAAGGTCTGAAAATCGCTCGTGGAGAGTATATCGCGGTATTTGATTCAGATTTCGTACCTGGCAGAAATTGGCTAAAACAAACATTGCCCTATTTTAAAAATTCCAGGATTGGTGTGGTGCAAACCCGTTGGGGACATCTAAATCGTGATTATTCGCTACTAACCAGGATACAGGCTTTCGCGCTTGATTTTCATTTTATACTGGAACAAACCGGGAGAAATTTTGGTCGCAATTTTATTAATTTCAACGGGACAGCGGGAATCTGGCGAAAGGATTGTATTCTCGATGCAGGGAACTGGAGTGGCGATACACTTACAGAAGATCTTGATCTCAGTTATAGGGCCCAGATGAAAAAATGGGAATTCAAATACCTTGAAAATGTAGAAACTCCAGCCGAATTACCCGTGGTGATTAGTGCAGCAAGGAGTCAGCAGTTTCGATGGAACAAAGGTGCTGCCGAAAATTTCAGGAAGAACTATGGAAAATTACTAAGAGATAAATCGGCATCATTCAGTACCAAGTTTCATGGGTTCTTTCATCTTTTGAACTCCAGTATGTTTTTGATCGTTTTGTTTCTTGCGGTGCTAAGTTTGCCGGTACTTTACATCAAGAATTCCAATCCGGCTTTCGACTGGTATTTTAATCTGGTCGCAGTATTTGCTCTAAGTACGCTTATCTTTTTTCTTTGTTACTATGTTGCCTGGTCAAGAATACATGGAAAAGGACTCAGATCCTTTCTTAAGTTTGTAGGGATGTTTCTCACCTTTTTTTCAATAGCGATGGGATTTTCAGTTCATAACTCACTCGCTGTTCTGGAAGGCCATCTCGGGAAACGCTCAGAATTTATAAGAACTCCAAAATTCAATATTGGAGAAAGTGGTGGTAAATGGAAGGGTAATAAATATCTATCGGGCAAGTTTTCAAGAAATATCATTATTGAAGGCGTACTGTTTCTTTATTTTGGCTTTGCAATTTATAGCGCATTCCGACTTCAGGAATTCGGACTCATTATTTTCCACCTTATGCTTTTCGCCGGATTTGGTTTCGTTTTCATTCAAAGTTTAAAGTCTGAAGTTTAACTAACTTAGTCGGAAATCTTCGTACCGGAATGGATCTAAAACTGCTCAGGCTTTACAAATTCCCAATGCTTATAGCGCTCTCCTGTGTAGCCTTTTACTGGACTTTTGCATATGGAGTAGACCGCGAAGATTTTGGGCGGCTGGTGATGCTTTATACAGCCTTATGCATACTTAGTTACAAGCTTTATAACTTACTTCGTCACAATTTCAAATTCCTGGTCATACTCGCGATCATATTTAGATTAGTCTTCTTATTCGCACTTCCAGAACTTTCACAGGATTATTTCAGATTTATTTGGGATGGCCAGCTTATTAATGCAGGGATTAATCCATATCTATTTATTCCTTCGGAAATTTCTAATGAGCTTAATTTTTCGAATACCGAAGTTTTATTACAGGGAATGGGAAGCCTTAGCGCAGGACATTATTCAAACTATCCACCGGTTAATCAGCTGCTATTTGCAGTTTCCTCGTTTCTAGCAAATTCCAGCCAATTGCTGAATGTGATGTTTCTAAGATCGCTAATTATTCTGGCCGATCTCGGCACAGTGTTTTTTGGTGCTCGTTTGCTTTCAAATCTCGGAATGTCCAGGGATAGGATCTTTCTCTATATTCTCAATCCTTTCATAATCATTGAAATGACGGGAAACCTGCATTTTGAATCGGTCATGGTGTTTTTCCTGGCCTGGTCACTCTATTTATTACATAATAATCGCTGGATAGCTTCTGCTATAGTGCTTGGTTTGTCCATTTCTGTCAAACTATTACCACTGCTTTTTCTGCCACTATTTTTTGGTTTTTTTCTGAAGAATTCGAAGCTGTCTTTCGTAAAGTTGCTTGGATTTTATAGTCTGATAATCCTAACACTAGTGATCTCTTTTGCACCATTTTATTCCGAAGAGGTAATGGCGAATTTTATGGCGAGTGTTGGATTATGGTTTGGCAAGTTTGAATTTAATGCCTCATTATATTACCTGGTAAGGTGGATAGGTTTCCAGGTGAAAGGCTATAACATCATTGAGACCGCTGGCAAGATCTTACCCGTAATCACATTTGTTGCGGTTCTACTTCTGACTTTTCTGAGGAAGAATGGGACGATGCAGAGCTTGATAAGAAGTATGCTATTTGGTATTTCTGTTTATCTACTTCTGTCCACAACTGTGCATCCCTGGTATCTGGCAATTCCACTCTTTCTAAGTGTGTTCACAAGATTTAGACTTATGCTCATCTGGTCCTTGCTGGTCATCCTGAGTTATTCGGCTTATTCCAATGCTCAATATGATGAAAATCTATGGCTGGTAGCCTCAGAATATATTATAGTAATTGGATATTTCCTGTATGAACTATTCCTTCAGAAAAGTTCTAAGCCTGTGGATCGGGTTTATTAGATTTCTTCAGAAGATAGATATCACGCATATAGATGAGTGCACCAAAGAAATGTGCAGCCATAAGTACCGGGTCTTCTCGAAATATTCCGTAGGTAAAAAGCAAGCTGGAACCTATTAAACTAAGGACCCAGAAACCCAGCGGTAATGAAGATTCCTGATTTACTTCAGAATAATACCACTGGTAAAAAAATCTTGAGGTATATACAATTTGAGCTACCAGACCTAAAGCGATGATCCAGCCGGCAATATTTTCAGACCTAAGGACATCATCCCAGGTTTGTGTTCCGAAAAAAGTGATATAGGCGGCAATCGCAAATGGGAAAATAATGACCAGGCCTTTAAAGAAGATATTTCGGTTTTTCCATTCGTTCATTAAAGAAAGATTTCTCCAGTATACTCCGTAGATGAGGAACTGTCCTAACATGATGGCGAAATCATCCCGCAAATATCCATAGGTAAACAGCAAGATAGAGGCCAGTAAACTGAGTTTCCAGAACAATACGGGAGTTTCAACTTCCTTGGATTTTTCCGAAAGAAACCATTGACTTATCAGTCTAGCACTAAATAATAGCTGCGCTAGAAAACCTATTGCAAATATTGGCCAGTTCTCCATCTAGTTCTTCATTCTTTTGAGGATCTTCTTTAAACTATTCTTCATCATAGATTGAGCACTTACAGAGAATGCAAAATCCTTACTATCATCAGGAACTTTCAACTCAGACCGTACGTGGCTGTTATAAACCCTAACTTTTTCATTTAAATTAATGATTTCCAGCGACACCTTGGTCACATTGGCCTCACCAGGATCGATATTCCCTATCTGTAGAGATCCAAGATCGTCTGCAGGCTTTTCAGCTTTAATATTGATAAAATAGTCATAGCCTTTTGCTCTTGAGGACAATTGTTCAAGATATTCAGCGGAGTTATTGAAACCAGGCTGTGAGTTGATCAAAGTCACCGGCGTGTCCTGTATGCTCACTAGTTTCCCATCGGGGATACGATCTTCTAATTTGTCAAAAATCAGCTCTCGCAATTCAAGCCGAACGCTTTCTGGGGCATCAATGATATTTAGTAAATAGGTGCCTTCAGGAAAACTGTAAGTTTTTTGCGAATTATTGGAGAACACATAACGTGGTGTATTACAGGATTGTATTGAGATGGTGACGAGGATAAAAAAAACCAGTTTCTTCATGGAATATAAAACAGAAAAGCTGCTCAATATTAGGCAATTTCGCCTGTTGAGCAGCTTCAATGTAAGGTAATTATTTGTTAATTACATATCCAGGAGATAGGCAAATATGAGCGGTGCAACGATGGTCGCATCACTTTCAATAATATGTTTAGGAGTGTTGATGTCAAGTTTCCCCCAGGTGATTTTCTCATTTGGAACAGCTCCGGAGTACGAACCGTAACTGGTTGTAGAGTCCGATACCTGGCAGAAATAACTCCAGAAAGGAGTTTCCGTACGCTCCATATCCTGATAAAGCATTGGAACCACGCAAATTGGGAAATCCCCGGCAATACCACCACCAATCTGGAAGAATCCAATTCCATCTTTGGAATTTTCAGTATACCAGTCGGCAAGGAAGGTCATATATTCAATTCCAGATTTCATAGTGCTGGCCTTCAGTTCACCTTTAAGCACATATGAAGCGAAGATATTTCCCAAAGTAGAATCTTCCCATCCAGGAACCACCATGGGCAGGTTCTTTTCCGCAGCAGCATACATCCAGGAATCTTTTAAGTCGATCTCGTAATGCTCCTCCATAACTCCGCTTAACAATAATTTATGCAGAAATTCATGCGGGAAATAACGTTCTCCTTTTTCTTCAGCATCTTTCCAGATCTTAAAAATATGATCCTGAATTCTACGAAAAGCCTCTTCCTCAGGAATACAGGTATCTGTAACCCGGTTTAGACCTTTCTCCAATAGATCCCACTCATCCTGAGCGGTAAGGTCTCGATAATTTGGAACTCGTTTATAATGTGAATGTGCTACAAGATTCATGACGTCCTCTTCCAGGTTTGCCCCGGTACAGGAAACGATATGCACCTTGTCCTGGCGAATCATCTCGGCAAAGATCTTTCCTATCTCTGCAGTACTCATTGCCCCGGCAAGAGAAACAAGCATTTTTGAACCGCCTTGCAGCTGTTTTTCGTAATCTTTTGCAGCATCTACTAACGCCGCCGCATTAAAATGCAGGTAATATTTTTCTATAAATTGGGAAATATGTCCTTTACTCATCTTCGTCTTCTTCTGTGAAATTTTGGTATTTAAATTTGTAGCTCAGCATTTTGTAATAAAGTTTTGCAGCCAGGAAGTCAGAAGATTTCTCTTTCTTATCCGGGCAAAGTTCTACGATATCAAAGCCAACTACATTCTTTTTTTTGAACATCATTTTCAAAAATTCCAGGGTTTCATACCAGAATAATCCGCCTGGCTCCGGAGTACCGGTTGAAGGCATGATACTCGGGTCAAAAGCGTCAAGATCTATGGTGATAAACACGTTTGGAGTCATTTGTCCAATCGCATCTTCCTGCCAGTCTTCATAAAGATCATGCGCGAAATATACCTGATTCTCGTCCATATGATCTTTTTCTGAAATGTCCATGGAGCGTATTCCTACCTGAATAAGATTCGTGGTCTTACTGGCTTCATGAAGCGCACAGGCGTGGTTGCAGGTCGAACCTTCGTATTCAGGTCTTAGATCTGCATGAGCATCCAGTTGTACTACCGTAAGGTCTGAGAAAGATTCATTAAAAGCTTTGATGCTACCAATAGAAACTGAATGTTCACCTCCGAATAGAGTTACGAATTTCTCCTGTTTAATATAGTTTTTGGTGGTTTTGTAAACCGCTTCGACCATCTTTTCGGGAGAAGAATCCTCGGTCACCGGTGGTGCCAGGTAGATTCCCTTTTTGTAAACCTCGGTATTTGTCTCGATATCATACAGCTCCATATTTTCTGAAGCGTCTAAAAATGCGTCCGGACCTTTATCGGCTCCTTTTTGCCAGGTACTGGTTCCATCATACGGCACAGGAATCAATACCACTTTTGCTTCGTCTATACGAGCATATTTATCGGGTATCCCGGCGTAATTCTTTTTGCTCATGGCTAATTGAATTGTTTAGTTAGTTGTTTATTAGTTGGTTAAGGTATCGTTTTAATTATTTCTATCATAGCCAAGAATACTTAGCATGTCTTCAGAGTTCTGTTGTTCGCTGAAAAGTTTCGTTGTGATCGTGTCATCTTCATCCCGGTCGATTAAAATATGTTTTGGCTGCGGAATAAGACAATGCTGTAATCCGCCGAAACCTCCAATCGTATCCTGATATGCACCGGTATTGAAGAACCCAATATATAAAGGTTTCTCTTTTTTAAACTTCGGAAGATAGATCGCGTTGGTATGTTGTTCAGAATTATAATAATCGTCACTGTCGCAGGTTAGTCCTCCCAGCAAAACTCTTTCATACTCATCATTCCACCTGTTTACTGCCAGCATGACGAATTTCTTGCTGATCGCCCAGGTATCTGGCAATGTAGTGATGAACGAAGAGTTGATCATATTCCATTTTTCACGGTCATTCTGCTGTTTCTGATATAAAACCTCGTAGATCGCACCGCCACTTTCACCAACAGTAAAACTTCCAAACTCAGTAAAGATATTTGGAACATCTACGCCAGCTTCTTCACAGGTTAGTTTGATCTGGTTAATGATTTCATCAACCATATAAGCATAATCATAATCAAATGCCAGTGAGTTCTTGATAGGAAATCCACCACCAATGTTCAGGCTATCCAGGCTAGGGCATAGTTTCTTTAAATTGGTGTATACTTTCAAACATTTATTCAATTCGTTCCAGTAGTAGGCCGTATCGCGAATCCCGGTGTTAATGAAAAAATGTAGCATTTTAAGGTCAACCTGATCGTTATCCTTCAGTTGTTTATGAAAAAAAGGAACGATGTTCTGGTATCCAATTCCCAATCTTGAGGTATAAAATTCGAATTTTGGCTCTTCTTCAGAAGCGATTCTTATTCCTACCTGGAATTTCCCGTCCACTTTTTCTGAAAGTAAATCCAGTTCTTCGTAATTATCGATCACAGGAATACACTTTTTGTGTCCGCTATTGATCAGTCTACTTATGTTTTCAACGTATTGATCTCTTTTGAAGCCATTACAAATTACCCAATGATCATTGGATATCTTTCCTGCAGCTTTAAGCTTTTCAACAATGTTAATATCAAAAGCTGAAGAAGTTTCAATGTGTATGTCATTTCTTAAAGCTTCCTTGAGAACATGTTCAAAATGGGAGCTTTTAGTGCAATAACAGTAATTATAGGAACCTTTATAATCATGTTTTTCCAGAGCGGCCTGAAACCAGCCTTTTGCCCTATTGATATTCTGTGATATTTTAGGCAAGTATGTAAACTTGAGGGGAGCGCCATACTGCTCCACAAGCTTCATAAGATCAATATCATGAAATTTTAATTGTGTTCCTTCCAGTGAAAATTCTTCCTGTGGAAAGTAATAAGTCTGGTCTATGAGATCGCTGTACTTTGTATTCAATTTGCGTAAATGATTTTAGAGCTAAAAATTAGATAATAATTGATAGGGTCAAAAAGATCGACTAATAAATTAATGTTAAGATAAGAGATAGGCTCGCTCCATTGCGTAACGATAGTAATCTGATCGTCATGGAGTTGCAATGCTGAAGGCTTTTCAGCTAATAAAAAGATATCTTTATTCAATTACCTATAGATCGACAGGAAGCCAGGGAAATTGATCCGACTTTTGACGTGGTAAATGTATTTAAAAAATGAAAATAGAAAAGCTAAAAAATGAATTAGTGCATTCCAAGATTGATAACCTCCTGTTCAGTAAGGTTTCTGGTGCGCCCGCGAGATAGATCTTTCTTGGTTAGACCTCCAAAAACAACGCGATCCAGGCTTTCTACATCGTACCCCATGCTCTTAAAGATCCTGGTTACAATATGTTCCTTAATGCTGTAAAGTTCGATCCCAACTTCAGTATGAGGTTTGTCGTCAATGAAGCTAATGCTGGTCACGATCACTTTAGAACCTTCAAGGAAAACACCTTTTTCGATAGATTCAAGATCTTCCCTGGAAAGAGCTTTACTAAGCGTCACGTGGTAGATCTGGCGTATTCCGTTCTTAGGTTTGGCCAGTTTTTTAGCAAGAGTTCCATCATTGGTGAATAGCAAGAGACCCTTGGCCTGATTGTCTAATTTACCTACCGGACTAACTCTGGCATCGGTCACTTTTGAAACAAGCTCCATCACAGTTTTACCACCTTTTTCAGGGTTTCCAGTTACAAAAAATCCAGCAGGTTTATTCAGAAGTATATATTGTGGTTTCTCCGGGTTGATTCGGCGACCATCAAAACGAACATCGTCTTCAAGTTTTACCCTATAACCCATTTCTGTAACAGACTTCCCGTTCACAGTAACATTTCCTGCAGCAATGTACATATCTGCATCTCTACGGGAACAAATTCCAGAGTTTGCGATATATTTATTAAGACGAATACCTTCGGTATTGGAAAGCGGACTCTTCTCCATTTTCGGCTTTACCGGAGCATTCCCGCGTGCGTGAGATTTTTTCCTGGTACCACCACCTTGTCTACCACTATTCTTACCACCTGTAGATCTATCGTTTCTGCTCATTGCCAAAATTTTTGCAAAGATACGTTATCCCGCATGAGGATGCTAAGTATTTGAGAAAACTTTTAAGATGAGGGTATTACCCTAAAAAACCCGGTTGAGCACTTCCTGTAGATCAATAAGCAGAATACTGAATACGCCTACAACAATGATCAATTTCAAAATATTGTGTAATAGGAGGTATTGCCACTTGGCTTTACTGAAGTATAAGAGTAGAAGAAAAACACCGAGCAGTAGCAGTGAAGTGTAAAAATAATAATTCATGTAACCTGTCTGAAATTGAGTGATCAACAGGTAAATAGGTATGATGGCAAGCACAGCACATACAGCAAGACAGAATTTGCTCCATCGCTCTCCGAATACAAGAGGTATGGTTCTGTAATTCTGGGCGAGGTCACCCTGCATGTTTTCAAGATCTTTTACAAGTTCCCGCATAAGGATCATCAAATAGAGAAATACGGCATGAATAAATATGACCGTCTCAAAATTTCTATAATAAACGAAGATCACAAAGAATGGAGTGATCGCAAGAATGGAAGCGACTAAATTCCCCAGAAACAGGATCTTTTTCAGGCGATGTGAGTAGAACCAGATCACGAAGATGTATATACTGAAAAATACCACCGCTTTGAATGATACATAACTGGCAAAAAAGATTGCAGCAAAATTCAGAATAAAATAAACTGATAATTTTGTACGCTGACTAACCACCCGGTCGAGCATCGTTTTTTTGGGACGATTAATAAGATCTTTTTCGCTATCGTAGAAGTTGTTGATAATATATCCTGAAGCGATCACAGTAGAGGAAGCCAGGATCAAGAAAAACAGGTTAGCATCTAAAAATACTTCCCGCAATGGTTTATCTGGGGCAAGTATAAATGCTGAAGTTAAATACTGCGCAAGGACGACCACCAATATATTATATCCCCTAACTACAGAAAATAAACTGAGTATTTTCAGTAGCAGGCGCTTTTTCGCGATCCCTGGCATAAAATTGAGTTTAGAAGTTGTAAACTACTTCCAGGTTGTATCCTTTAAGCGATTTTCTTGCTTTTTCGATATCTTCAGTAAAACCAAGGATGTAACCTCCACCACCAGACCCACAAAGTTTCAGGTAGTAATCATTGGTTTCGATCCCTTTTTGCCACAGTTTATGGAACTGCGCAGGAATCATTGGTTTGAAGTTATCCAGGACGGTATGAGAAAGCTTCTTTACGTTCTTGAAAAGCGATTTTACATCTCCTTTCAAAAAGTCATCCACACAGGCATCTGTTTGAGTAACGAACTGGTCCTTCAGCATTTTTCTAAAAGGCTCCTGCTTCATATTCTCCATGAAAATACTCACCATTGGTGCAGTATCTCCAGTAATTCCACTGTCAAGTAAGAATACAGCTCCAGTTCCATTTTCGGTTTGAGAAGGAATTCCTGCAGGTTCAATATTTTCTTTGGAATTAATAAGAATAGGTATGCTCAAATATGAATTTAGCGGATCCAGTCCTGAAGATTTTCCGTGGAAAAACGATTCCATTTCTCCAAAGATCTTTTTTAGCTTTAATAATTTGTCCCGGGTAAGATTCTCAAGAACGGTGATCTTATCATGGGCATATTTATCATAAATAGCGGCAACTAATGCGCCACTACTACCAACACCATAACCTTGAGGAATACTTGAATCAAAATACATTCCGCTGGAAATATCAGCCTTAAGAGCTTCAATATCAAATTTCACAAGTTCCGGATTGTTTTCCTGAAGTGCTTCAAGGTAAGCAGCAAACTTACGCAGATTGGTATTCGATTTTTTAGCCTGTTCGGTGTCATTATCAGACAACTTCAGGGCACCATTATAGAAGTTATATGGAATCGATAAACCTTTGGAATCTTTAATGATCCCGTATTCTCCGAAGAGAAGAATTTTTGAGTAAAATAAAGGTCCTTTCATAAGCATTCAGGTTCAACAGGCAGAAATGTAGCCGTAAACTTGTTAAAATTACAATTTTTTTGCTCCATTCCCAACCTGGTCGCAAATATAGTGTCCATTCTCACAATACGCAACTAACTCATTCTTAATGAACTCTAAAACTTTAGAAGCGTGATCTTCAGGATATAGTAAATGAACGTTGGCGCCAGCATCCAGGGTGAAACAAGCGGGGATACTGGTATCTTCTCTAAACTTCCAGATTTTGTTGATGATTTCCAGTGTGTTTGGTTTCATAAGAATAAAATACGGCTGACTACTCATCATCATGGCGTGAAGTGTCAATGCTTCACTTTCCACGATTTTTATGAATTCTGAATAATCACCAGATTTCAATGCGAGAATCAGTTTGCTTAGATTTTCGTGAGCTTGTTTGAAGCGCTCTTCAGCAAAGGGATGTCCATGCATTAGATCATGACCCACCGTACTGCTCACCTGTTTTTCACCTTTGTCTACAAGTAAAATCGTGTCCTGGAAATTCTGAAAGTTTTTATGTAATTCATCTTCATATCTAATGGCAAAAAGATCTGATGAACTGTCAAATTTATTATGTTTTCCCCAGATCATAAGATCCCCCTGGATACTTCTGGAGGCACTCCCGGAACCAAGTCTTGCCAGGAAAGATGCTTTTCTTTGGAAGTGATCTTCGCTCATTTCAGGATCTAGCTGGCTTTCAAGATCCATAATGCAAAGAGCAAGCGCGCTCATCCCGGAAGCAGAAGAGGCGATGCCGCTACTGTGAGGAAAGCTGTTTTCACTTCTTATAACAAAATTATAATCATTTAAATATGGGCAGTATTCCTGAATGCGCTCAAAAAACTTCTGAATCTTAGGTTTGAAATCTTCTTTAGGTTTATCCTCAAAATAGAAATCGAACTCAAAACTGTCAGATTTATCCTCTTTTTTCTGAAATTCCAGACTAGTGGTAGACCTGCAATGATTTAGCGTAAAACTAATGGAAGGATTTGCAGGGATTTGATGTTCCTTTTTACCCCAGTATTTGACCAGTGCTATATTACTTGGGGATTGCCAGCTCACCTTGCCCGACTTTATTTCCTTTGAATACATAGAGGGCACAAATTCCTGATGCGTCATTCTGAAAAATTTTTGTCAAAGATAACTTTATGTAAAGATATGGAGATGTTTCCTTTTAAATAAATTGCTATTTTAGTAAGAGTAACCAACCAGATATGACCACAAATCTTCTCATAAGAAGCACTTTTGCGGTAGGCATTTGTCTTGTCTTCGGTCTGCTTGGTGCGGTCGCTATTCAAACTGGAATGGCAGATTGGTATACAGGCCTGCAAAAACCCTGGTTCTACGTCAAAGACGATATTTTAAGCTCGATCTGGCTTTTTATGTATGTGTTGCTTGGAGTCGCTGCTGGAATCGTTTGGAGTAAAGGTTTCTATCACAAATGGGTGAAAACAGCACTTTACCATTTTGGTTTCCAGTTATTGCTGAATGGTTTCTGGTTCCTGCTGTTCTTTGCACTTGAAAAACCAGTCCTGGCGATGTTGGATCTGGCACTGCTGTTTGTGGTTACACTTTTCACCATAAAATGGTTTAAGATCGTAAGTAATACAGCTGCATATACGCTTATTCCATATGCGGTATGGATTCTTCTGGCCTTTGCTTTTAATTTCGAGATCTGGCGGCTTAACTCATAGCCTTTGCAGCAAGAAATCCACCTGTCCACGCATTCTGAAAATTAAAACCTCCAGTGATTGCGTCTATATTCAAAATCTCTCCAGCAAAATATAGATTAGGGTGTAGTTTGCTTTCAAATGTTTGAAAATCTACCTCTTTTAGATCGATTCCTCCAGCGG